>NZ_JAGKSR010000002.1 GCF_017939615.1 Microbacterium sp. BLY | reverse complement strand
GCCATCCCGACTCGCTTGTCAAATCGGCGCGCCGCGCGGATCTTGGATCCGCTGCGCAGCCGGTGACAGCCGCAGAAGGGGTGGATCTCCCATCCTAGACGCAAGCGCCTGATCTCTCAAGTGAGAGAGGATCGGGAGTGGTTCTCCGCTTGAGGGGGGTGAAGCTCTGGGCTTCTCCGCTTCCCTGTGGGGCGAACAAGTAATAAGTTACGTGGATTCCGGGGGTCTGGCAAATCGGGCGCACACCCCCGGGCGTGTCGCACGACTCGCTCACCGTGATTCGCCCGGGTCAGCGTGTGTTTCGGTCGGCGATCGAGCCCGGAGTAGCATCGCGCCATGGATTCCGACCCGTCCTCCGCCGCGACCGACCTCCTCCGTCGCGTGTGGGGGGAGATCGGCGGTGACACCGCGGCTCTCCCCCGCGGCGACGCCCTCCGTGGGATCGGGTCAGTGCCGCTCGCCTCCCGGACGGCGACCGGGGAGCTGGCCCTCGCCAGCGTCGCAGCCGTGACTCTCGCCGCGGGCCTCGACCCCCTCCTGGTCGACCCCTCCCGCGTGGCCGCTGCGTACCGGAGTGATCGGTACCTACGGGTGGACGACGAACCCCCACCGGTCTGGGCACCGCTCTCCGGTTTCTGGCGGAGCGCCGACGGGTGGATCCGGACGCACGGCAACTACCCGCACCACGCCCGCGCCCTCCGTCTGGCGCTGGGGATCGACGGCGACGCCGCTGCGGAGAGCATCGCCCGCGCGGTCTCGGCGTTGGGCACAGACGAGGCCGTCTCGCGGATCTCCGCGGCCGGCGGTCTCGCCGTCCCCGTCCGTCCGGAGGACCGGGCGACGGACGAAGCGTGGCGACGCAGCCCTCTCCTCGACATCGCCGTCGGAAGCGCAGACTCTGCGCGTTTCCGTCATCCCAGCCGGGACAGGGCGGACGGGCCGGCGACGGCTCCGCTCGCCGGCGTCCGCGTCCTCGATCTCACCCGGGTCATCGCGGGACCGGTGTGCACGAGGACCCTCGCTCTCCTCGGCGCGGACGTGCTCCGCCTCGATCCCCCTCATCTTCCGGAGCTCCCCTGGCAGCACCTCGACACCGGTCATGGGAAGCGCACGGCTCTCCTCGACGCCCGCGGCCCCGCGATACATGCGCTCCTCGAGGACGCGGACGTGATCGTGCTCGGGTACCGCCCCGCTGCGCTGGACCGCATGGGCCTGTCCCCCGCCGACCTCGCCGCGCGCCATCCCGGCCTCCTCGTCGCCGAGCTCAGCGCCTGGGGCACGGATCAGCCCGATCGCGCCGGCTTCGACAGCCTCGTGCAGGCGGAGAGCGGCATCGCGCTGATCGAAGGGAACGACGGCCGGCCGGGCGCGTTGCCCGCCCAAGCGCTCGACCACAGCAGCGGGTATCTCCTGGCTGCCGCCCTCACGCACCTGCTCAGGGAACGCGACGGACGATCCCGCATCGTGCGGACTTCGCTCCGCCGGATCGCGGCAGAGCTGCTCGGCATGCCTCGGTCAGCGAACGCCGATCCGGTGGCCGACGGCGACGCATCCGCCCACCTCGCACGGTTCGACGTCGCGGGAACACCGATCGTGACGGCGGCTTCGGCGCTCCCCGGCCTGACCTTCGCCCCGCCCCATCCGTGGGGAGCGGACGACCCGCGCTGGTGAGTGCCCCGCATCCACCGGGCGCGAGCGCCGGCAGGCGGTGCCGCGTCAGTCCGCGTCGCGCGGCCGCCGCACGGTGAGCGCGACGCAGAGGACGAGGGTGATCGCGCCCCACACCGCACACGCGGGAGGGAGCACGCGGTACGCGAGGTGCGCCACCGTGAACTCCGGCGACAGCGGTCCGAAGGCGACGAGGCCGACCACCCAGGCAGCGAGGAGGATCACCGGCAGCGAGATCCACCAGAGGATCCGCACCGCGCCGGGCAGGACCCGCGCCGGATTCGTCCGCGGCGTCGCGCGGCGCAGCCAGAGCGCCGCCCAGATCGCGAGGCCGAGCAGGCCGAGCGCGCTGGATCCGTACTGCAGCCACTTGTAGCCGTCGAACGGACCCCAGGCGCTCCCGAGCGCCGGAAGCAGATCCACTCCCCACCGCGACTCATGGGTGAAGGCGTCCCACAGGATGTGCGACAGCACCCCGAGCATCGCCGACAGCAGGAGCAGGAATGGATACAGCGGCCGGACCGCCCGGTACCGCGCGCGATCATCTCGACGCAGTGCCTCGGTCGCCGCGCGGAGACCCCCGACGCGCCAACCGTCGGGAAGTCGCTCCGCCACCCAGGCGGGGACGAGCTCCGGGGCGGCCGGACGCAACAGCACCCGCCAGATCAGGAACAGTCCGAGGGCGAGCAGCGTCGTCCACACGATGTTGACCGGATCATGCAGGAACCCGTAGTTCAGCCCGACGTTACGCAGGAACAGCGAGATGTCGGGAGTCATCGCGCCGATCGCGATCGGCGCCGGGACGAGCGGCGTGCGCACGAAAGGCAGCGCGACGATCGCATGGCTCGGCGTGAACGGCATTCGCGCTCCGGGTCAGGCGAGGAAGACGCCCGCGAGCGTCTTCTTGCCGCGACGCAGCACCGAGACCCCACCGGGCAAGGTGCCCTGCACGGTCGCGGAGTCGTCCTCCACGCGCTCGCCGTCGAGGGAGACCCCGCCCTGCGCGATCGCACGACGGGCCTCTGAGAGGCTCGACACCAGACCGGTCGCGACGAGGGCGTCGACGACGGGAGTACCGGCGGCGACCGTCGCGTTCGGCAGCTCGTCGAGCGCCGAGCGCAGCGTCGCCGCGTCGAGAGCGGTCAGGTCGCCCTGGCCGAACAGCGCCTCGGACGCAGCGATCACGGCCGCGGTCGCCTCGACGCCATGCACCGTCGCGACGACCTCGAGCGCGAGGCGCTTCTGGGCGGCGCGGCGGAACGGCTCCGTCGCGACGAGCTCCGCGTATTCCTCGATCTCGGCCTTGGTCAGGAACGTGAACACCTTGAGGCGCTCGATCACGTCGGCATCCGCCGTGCTCAGCCAGAACTGGTAGAACGCGTACGGGCTGGTGAGGTCCGCATCGATCCAGATCGCGTTGCCCTCGCTCTTGCCGAACTTCGTGCCGTCACTGTTCGTGATCAGCGGTGTGCCGATCGCGTGCACCGACGCGCCCTCGACGCGGTGGATGAGATCCGTCCCGCTGGTCAGGTTGCCCCACTGGTCGGAGCCGCCCGTCTGCAGCACGCAGTCGTACTGACGGTAGAGCTCGAGGAAGTCGAGACCCTGGAGGATCTGGTAGCTGAACTCGGTGTAGCTGATTCCCGCATCGGAGTTCAGCCGCGCCGCCACCGCGTCCTTCTTCAGCATCGTGCCGACGCGGTAGTGCTTGCCGATCTCGCGCAGGAAGTCGATGGCGGAGAGCGGCGCCGTCCAGTCCAGGTTGTTCACCATCTGCGCGGCGTTCTCGCCCTCGAAGCTGAGGTACCGCTCGACCTGTGCCCGGAGCCTGTCGACCCACTCCGCCACCGTCTCGCGCGTGTTCAGCGTGCGCTCGGCCGTCGGCCGCGGGTCGCCGATGAGGCCCGTGGAACCGCCGACGAGCCCGATCGGCTTGTGTCCGGCGAGCTGGAGACGGCGGAGCAGGAGCAGCTGCACGAGGTGCCCGAGATGCAGGCTGGGCGCCGTGGGGTCGAAGCCGCAGTAATACGTGATCGGGTCTCCCGCGAGAAGGGCGCGCAGCGCCTCCTGGTCGGTGGACACGTGGACGAGGCCACGCCACACGATCTCGTCCCACACGTTCTCGAACGTGGGATCGATCGCCTGCGGCGCGGTCGTCAGAGCGGGAGTTGACACGCGCTCCAGGCTAGCAGCGCGCCGCGCCCCTCCCCGTCTCACGCGGGCCCGTCGAGTTCCGTCAGCTCGTCGGCCGTGAGGTCGATCGCTGCGGCATCCAGCGCGGAGTCGAGCTGTGCGAGCGTGCTCCCGCCCAGGATCGGCCGGACGCCGTGGGCCAGGAGCCATGCCAGGACGATCTGGCCGCGCTGGGTGCCGCGCGCCTGCGCGATCCGTGTGAGGACGGCGAGACGCCGGTCCGTCCCGGGGTGCGTGTACACCTCCGGAATCGCCTTGGCCGGGTTGTCGTAGGCACCGGTCAGCAGCGGCGTGTAGGCCCAGAGCTCAAGACCGTTCGTCACCGCGAAGTCGCGCTGCTCGTCGCTGAGCACGCCGAACGGATGCTCGACGCCGGGAGGACGCGTGCCGGGGCGCACACGGAGGTAGGTGCTGTTCAGCTGGAGCACGTCGAGCGGGACGCTGCCGATCGATGCGGCATGGGCGCGCGCCCTCTCGACCCGCCAGGCCGGATGGTTCGACGCGCCCACCCGGAGGACCTCGCCCTGCGCCGTGAGCGCGGCGAGCGCGTCGACCGTGTGCTCGATCGGGACGGTGCGGTCCTCCTGGTGCAGCCACAGGAGGTCGACGGTCTCCACGCCGAGACGCTCTCGGCTGCCCTCGAACGCCTGACGGATGGCTCGGGGCGAGAGGCCTGCCCGGTACGCCGGCCATGACCCGGGCCAGAGCGGCTCGGCACCGACCTTCGTCGACAGGCGCACCCGTCCGCGCATCTCGGGCCGCGCCGCGAGCCAGCGGCCGATCACGCGTTCGGAGTCGCCGCCGCGGCCGGTGTCGCTGGTCCAGAAGCTGTAGCAGTCGGCGGTGTCGATCCAGGTCCCCCCGCGCTCGACGAACCGGTCGAGGAGGGCGAAGGAGGTGTCCTCGTCCACGAGCGTGCCGAACGACATGGCACCGAGGACGAGGGGGGAAGCGGGGCTGTTCTGTGTCATGCTCACACTCTTCAACCTGGAGCGCACTCCAGGTCAAGCTTTAGGATCACGGCATGACCATCTACACCCCGGCCGAGGCCGCGGCGCGGTCCGGATTCACGATCGACACGCTGCGCTACTACGAACGGGAGGGCATCCTCCCGGCGGTCCCTCGCACCGCCGGCGGACGCCGCGCCTACGGCGACGCCGAACTCGACCTCCTGGAGTTCCTCAAGTGCCTCCGCGAGACCGGGATGCCGGTCGAGCGGCTCCGGCGCTACGGACAGCTGTGCCGGAGCGACGAGACGATCCCCGAGCGGATCGCGCTGCTCGAGGAGCATGCCGAATCCGTGGAGCGGCAGCTGGCGGAGGTGCTCGCCCAGCAGCAGCGGCTCGCGGAGAAGCTGGACTGGTACCGCCGCCACCTCGACGAGGTCAGCTGTGCGCCGCCCACCACACCAGGAACGCCGCACCGAGACCGATCACCCAGCTGACCAGGCTGCCGACGAGGAAGTACTCGGCCCGCGCTCCGGTCTCCCCGTCCCGGGAGATCTCGGGGAAGCGGACGATGCCTTTCGCGGCGAGCATCGCCGCCAGCACGGGGTACGCCGCGGCCAGGGTGAGGAGCATCACGAGCACGCGCTCCAGCGGCCCGATGAGGCGGCCACCCTGGAAGCCCTGTCGCGGATCGGCGACGACGCCTCCGGAGACGGCGGTGTCGACCGCTCCGGGGCCGGCGGCGACGGGAGTCTCGGGGACGGGCTCGACGACCGGGGCGACCGCCGCAGGGGCGGCGGCGGCGTCGACGGGACGCCAGGTGTGCTCGCCGTCGAGCGCCGCGCGCACGACGAGGTTGGCGGATTCGAGCAGGAAGACGCCGGCGCCGAGGGCGAGGACGACGAGATCGAACGGCACCTCGCCGAAGGGCGATCGCAGCACCCAGAGCTCACCGACGAGACCGGCGGTGTCCCTCGCCCCGCTCGCCATCACCGCACCGACGCTGAGAGCGGCGAGCACCACCGCGGGCCAGAATCCCGCGCGCGACGGACCGTCGTCCGGCATGCTCCACGCCCAGAGCGCGCCGGCACCGATGCCGAGGAGAGCCGGCAGCAGCGCATCGCCGCCGATGCCGAGGAGCATGATGACGGCCGCCGCCACCACGTAACCGATCCATCGTCGCGGCACGAACTGCCGCACGAGGTCGGTCGCGCCGACCGCGAGGAGGAGGAAGCCGGCGAGGATCATGCGGTCTCCCCGCGGAGCACGGCGATGCCCTCGAGGAGAGCGGCCGCCCCCGCGCTGCGCAACGACTTCGACACGCTGGGCTGCGAGATGCCCTCCTCGGCAGCGAGCTCCTGCTGGGACCGGCCGATCAGCCGCCCGTACGTGAGGTGGCGCTCGCGTTCGCTCATCGCCCCGACGAGCTCGTCGCGCGCGAGCACGTAGGCGTTAGACGCGGCGATCACGGTCTCCATGACCTCATCCTGACCCGGGGCTCCGACAATCCACGTGCGGGTCCTCGGCACGGCGCGCTGTTCCCGCGCATGCACGGTCTCGATCGCCGCGCGGGCCGCGTACCAGCCGGGGCCGTCGGCGAGCTCGCCGTGCACGGACGGCACGGGACGGACCTCGCCGATCCCGATGCCGAAGCGGAAGGCGAGCCCCTCGGGGAGCCGGAGCTGGACCATGAGGAGCGAGAGGAGCGCGTCGGGAAGCTCCCGGTAGACGCCCTGCTGCTCGTCCCCTACCGTGGGCGTGAGCGGCTGGACCGCGAGCGGGCGATCGCGCTCGACCCGGGCGATGGTGTCGTCCAGGGCGTGCTGCGCGGCGCTCCGGTCTCCGAGCTCTCGGGAACCCACGATGTCGGCGATCACGGCGATGACCATGGGATAACCGTAACATGAATATTCGCGAGTTATGCCTTTTATGGCTATAGATAGGAAATATGCCTGATTCACGCATTATCCCCTGGACCGACGGCACGTGGACCCACGCGCCCGCCACGACCCGCATCGACGGGCACCTCGACGTCACCGCCGTCGAGGGCAGCGACGCCTGGCGCCACACCGCCTACGGCTTCGTCCACGACACCGAGCACGCGCTGCTCGCGCCACTCGCGGTCGGCGAGGCCATCGAGGTGGCCTTCCGCGCGCCGTGGGAGGGGCAGTTCGACCAGGCGGGACTCTTCGTCCGCGCGGACGACGAGCACTGGATCAAAGCCGGGGTGGAGTTCGCCGACGGGCACCTCGGCCTGGGCGCGGTCGTGACCGCCGGCCGCTCCGACTGGTCGGTCGGCTACGTCGACGACTGGCGCGACAGCGAGATCACGGTCCGGGTCAGCCGCTGGGCGGACGCGATGATCGTGCGCGCCCGTGCGGACGACGGCCCCTGGCGCCTGGTCAGGGTCGCCCCCTTCGACGGCGACGCGACCGTCTCCGCCGGGCCCTTCCTGGCCGCCCCCACCCGCGCCGGTCTCACCGTGCGCTTCCTCCGATGGGAGCGGTCGGCCGCCGACAGCGACCTGCACTGAGGTCGCACGCCCGGGCCGGCCGCCCCACGGCTACAGACCGAGCGCGTGTGCGGCCGCCTGGGCACGGGCGACGAGCTCGGCGCGCTGCTCGGCGACCCGTTCCGGAGCCGTGCCGCCGGCGCCTGTCCGGGACGCGACCGATCCCTCGATCGTGAGGACCTCACGGACCTCCGGGACCAGGTGCGGGGACACGGACAGCAGCAGCTCGTCGGACGCGCCCTCCAGCCCGATCCCCTGCTCCTCACAGGCGCGCACGAGCGCGCCGGAGATCTCATGGGCATCGCGGAACGGCACGCGCCGCTTCACCAGCCACTCGGCGACATCCGTCGCCAGGGAGAATCCCTGCGGAGCGAGCTCGGCCATGCGATCCGTGTGGAAACGCAGCGTCGCGATCATCCCGGCGAATGCCGGCAGCACGACCTCGAGCGTCTGCACCGAGTCGAACACCGGCTCCTTGTCCTCCTGGAGATCGCGGTTGTACGCGAGGGGAAGGCCCTTGAGGGTCGCCAGCAGGCCCGACAGGTTGCCGATGAGACGCCCCGACTTGCCGCGCGCGAGCTCGGCGATGTCCGGGTTCTTCTTCTGCGGCATGATGCTGGAACCCGTGGAGTAGCCGTCGTCGAGCGTGACGAAACCGAACTCGCGCGTGTTCCAGAGGATGATCTCCTCGGACAGACGCGAGAGGTCGACGCCCGTCATCGCCGCGATGAACGCGAACTCCGCCACGACATCCCGCGCGGCCGTCCCGTCGAGCGAATTCTCCGCCGGCCGGTCGAGGCCGAGCTCCGTCGCGACGAGCGCGGGGTCGAGACCCAGGGTCGATCCCGCGAGCGCTCCCCCGCCGTACGGCGAGACGCCGGCGCGACGGCGCCAGTCGACGAGGCGTTCGAGCTCGCGCACCAGCGGCCAGGCGTGGGCCTGGAGGTGATGGGCGAGCAGCACCGGCTGCGCGTGCTGCAGGTGCGTGCGGCCGGGAAGGATCGCGTCGGGGTGCGCTTCCGCCTGCGCCACGAGCGCGTCGATCACGCGGAGCAGGTCGCGGGCGATCACCCGGGCGTGATCGATCAGGTACATCCGCACGAGGGTGGCGATCTGGTCGTTCCGGCTGCGGCCGGCGCGGAGGCGTCCGCCCAGCTCCGGACCGAGCTCGGCGATCAGCGCCTGCTCGAGGGCACCGTGCACGTCCTCGTCGGTGGGCAGCGGCTGCAGGGTGCCGTCGGCGACCTTGCGCGCGACGGCGTCGAGGCCCTCGTGCATGCGGGCGGCCTCCTCCTGCTCCAGGTAGCCGGCGGCGGCCAGCGCCGTGGCGTGCGCGTGGGAGCCCGCGATGTCGTACGGCGCCAGGATCCAGTCGAAGTGCGTCGACCGGCTCAGCTCGACGAGCTCCGGCGACGGTCCGGTGGCGAACCGCGCGCCCCAGAGCGCGCCCTCGTTGGTGCCTTCGTGCGCGCCGGCCATCACGCGTCCTTCTTCCCGAGGAGCCAGACCAGCAGCGCCTTCTGCGCGTGCAGGCGGTTCTCCGCCTCGTCCCACACGACGCTCTGCGGACCGTCGATGACGGCGGAGTCGACCTCATAGCCGCGGTCGGCGGGCAGGCAGTGGATGAAGATCGCGTCGTCGTGCGCGAGCTCCATGGTCTCGGGCGTGACCTTGTAGCCCCCGAGATCGCGGATCCGCGCGAGCTTCTCCTCTTCCTTGCCCATCGACACCCAGGTGTCGGTCACGACGACATCGGCACCCGCGGCCGCCTCGACCGGGTCGGTGAAGAGCGTGATCGACCCCCCGGTCTCCCCGGCGCGACGGTCGGCCGCCTCGATGACATCGGCCCGCGGCGCGTAGTCCTCCGGCGAGGCGATGCGCACGTGCATGCCCGCCGTGACGCCCGCGAGCGCATAGGAGTGGGCCATGTTGCTCTGGCCGTCGCCGAAGAACGTCAGCGTCAAGCCCTTCAGGTCGCCCTTGTGCTCGCGGATCGTGAGCAGATCGGCGAGGAGCTGGCACGGGTGGAAGTCATCGGACAGCGCGTTGATCACGGGGACCCGCGTGCCGGCGGCCATCTCCTCCAGACCCGACTGGGCGTACGTGCGCCAGACGATCGCCGCCACCTGACGCTCGAGGACGCGGGCCGTGTCGGACGGCGTCTCCTTCCCACCGAGCTGGCTGCTCGCGGTGGAGATGATGAGCGGGGTGCCGCCGAGGTCGGCGATGCCCACCGCGAACGAGACGCGGGTGCGGGTGGACGACTTGTCGAAGATCACGGCGACGGTCTGCGGGCCCGCGAGGCTCTTGTCAGCCCAGCGATCCTTCTTCAGGTCGAGGGCGAGATCGAGGATCTCCGCCTGCTCGGCGGGCGTCAGATCGTCGTCGCGCAGCAGGTGGCGGGTCATGCGGGGACCTTTCCGGTGGAGGAGGCATGGACGTCGGAGAGGGCGGCGGTGAACAGCTCGCGGAACTCCGCCAGCTCCGCGTCGCCGATGGTGAGCGCCGGCGCGACGCGCACGGTCTCGGGGTTGGCGGCGTTCACGATGAGCCCGCGGTCCTGCGCGGCGGCGACCACCGCACCCGCCACGGGCTGGGTGAGGGCGACGCCGACGAGGAGTCCGCGCCCCCGGACGCCCGCGACCAGCGGGGAGTCGATGCCGAGGATGATGTCGCGCAGCTCTTCCCCGCGACGAGCGGCGTTCTCGACGAGGTCGGCCCGCTCGATCTCCGCCAGCACCGCGTCCGCCACAGCCGTCGCGAGCGGGTTCCCGCCGAACGTGGACCCGTGGGAGCCCGGCGTGAACAGTTCGCTCGCGGCGCCATAGGTGACGAGCGCGCCGATCGGGAACCCGCCGCCGATGCCCTTGGCGAGCGTGATCGCGTCCGGGGTGATGCCCTCATGGCTGAAACCGAACCAGGCGCCCGTGCGGCCCGCGCCGGTCTGGATCTCGTCCACGATGAGCAGGGCTCCGTGCGCGAGGGTCAGCGAGCGCGCCGCGGCGAGATAGCCCGCGGGCAGCTCGACCACCCCGGCCTCCCCCTGGATGGGCTCGACGATGAGGCCGGCCACCCGGTCGTCCATCGCCGCCTCGAGGGCCTCGACCGTCGCCGGGATGTGCTCCACGCCCGCTGGCATCGGGGCGAACGGTGCGCGCATCGATTCCTTGGCCGTCAGCGCGAGCGAACCCATGGTGCGGCCGTGGAAGCCGTTCTCCAGGGCGAGGATGCGCGGACGCTCCGCCCCGCCGTGCAGCCGGGCGAGCTTGAACGCCGCCTCGTTCGCCTCGGCGCCGGAGTTCGAGAAGAACACGCGACCGTCGAGGCCGGCGCCGGCCAGACGCTTCAGCCGCGCGGCGAGCGCGAGCTGGGGCGGCGTCGCGAAGTAGTTGGAGACGTGCGCCAGGGTGGCGGCCTGGCGCGAGACCGCGTCCACGAACACCGGATGCGCGTGTCCCAACGAGGTCACCGCGATCCCGGCGAGAAAGTCGAGGTAGCGTCGGTCATCGGCGTCCCACAGGTACGAGCCCTCACCGCGAGTCAGCAGCGCGAGCCGCTCCCCCGCGTTGAGCACGAGATCACGTGCCGCGTCGTCCTGCCAGACGGTCATGCCGTCGCCCCTTTCTCCGCCAGGACCACTTCGGTCCCGATTCCCTTGCTGGTGAACAGTTCGACGAGCACCGAGTGCGGCACCCGTCCGTCGATGATCGCGGCTGCGTCGACCCCGCCCTCGACCGCGTCGAGACAGGCGCGCATCTTCGGGATCATGCCCGACTCCAGGCGCGGCAGCATCTCGATGAGCGTGTCCGAGGTGAGGTGCGACACGAGCGAGTCCCGGTTGGGCCAGTCGGCGTACAGACCGGGCACGTCGGTGAGGATGACGAGCTTGCGCGCCCCGAGGGCCACGGCCAGGGCGGCCGCGGCGGCGTCGGCGTTGACGTTGAGCGACTGACCCGGGTGGTCGAGGTCGGGCGCGATGCTCGACACGACGGGGATCCGTCCGGCCGCGAGGTGGTCGAGCACCGGCGACGGGTCGACCTCGACGACGTCGCCCACACGCCCGAGGTCCACCTCCTCGCCGTCGATCACGACGCCGCGGCGGCGGCCGCCGAAGAGTCCGGCGTCCTCCCCGCTGAGTCCGGTGGCGATCGGCCCGTGCGAGTTGATCTTCGACACGAGCTGCGGGTTCACCTGTCCCGTGAGCACCATCCGCACGACGCCGATGGCCTCGGTGTTGGTGACCCGGTATCCGCCCTTGAACTCGCTGGGGATCTCCAGTCGCTGCAGCATGTCGGAGATCTGCGGTCCGCCGCCGTGCACGACGACCGGCTGCACGCCGACGTAGCGGAGGTACGCGATGTCCTGGGCGAAGGCCTCCTGCAGCTCATCCGAGACCATGGCGTTCCCGCCGTACTTGACGACGACGATCTGGTCGCGGAACTTCTTCAGCCACGGCAGCGACTCGATGAGCGTCGTCGCCTTCTGCGCGGCGATGTCCGGCGTGGTGTCCTGGATGTCGGTCATGAGGCGTAGGCGCTGTTCTCGTGCACGTAGTCGTGGGTGAGGTCGTTGGTGAGCACCGTGGCGGTGGCCTCCCCGACCTTGAGGTCGATGAGCAGATGCGTGGCGCGCGGCGTCAGATCGACCTCCTCCCGCGGGCGGTCGGGGCCACCGGCGCTGCAGACGCGCACCCCGTTCATCCACACGTCGACGTCATACGGATCGAACTGCGCCGCCGTCGTGCCGATCGCCGCCAGGACGCGACCCCAGTTCGGGTCGTTGCCGAAGATGGCGGCCTTGAACAGGTTGTTGCGGGCGACGGAGCGGCCGACCTCGACGGCGTCCTGCTCGGAGACGGCGTGCTGCACCTCGATGGTGATGTCGTGGCTGGCCCCCTCCGCGTCGCCCTGCAGCTTCACGGCGAGCTCCTGGCAGAGCGCGGTGAGCGCTTCGGCGAAGTCGTCGAGATCGGGGACGACCTCCGAGGCGCCGTTGGCGAGCAGGGTGACCTGGTCGTTGGTCGACATGCAGCCGTCGGAGTCGAGGCGGTCGAACGTGCGACCCGTCGCCCGGCGCAGGGCCGCGTCGGCCTGCAGCGGCTCGAGTACCGCGTCGGTGGTGAGCACCACGAGCATCGTCGCCAGGCCGGGTGCGAGCATGCCGGCGCCCTTGGCCATCCCGCCGATCGTCCAGCCGTCGCGGGTCACGACCGCGGTCTTCGCGACCGTGTCCGTGGTCATGATGGCGTGGGCAGCGCTCTCCCCGCCCTCCGCGCTGAGCGCGGCGATCGCCTGCGCGGTACCGGAGAGGACCCTCTCGCGGAAGACCTCGTCGCCGGTCCCGATGAGCCCGGTGGAGCAGACCAGCACATCGCCCGCACTGATGCCGAGCAGCTCGGCCGCCTTCTCCGCGGTCTGATGAGTGGTCTGGAACCCGAAGCTGCCCGTGAAGCAGTTCGCTCCGCCGGAGTTGAGGACGATGGCCTCCACCACCCGGTCCGCGACGGCCTGCTGCGACCAGATGATGGGGTTCGCCTTGGCACGGTTGCTCGTGAAGACGGCGGCGCCGACCTTGCGGGGACCGCGGTTGACGACGACGGCGACATCGGGCTTGCCGGTGGACTTGAGTCCGGCGGCGACGCCCGCCGCCTCGAATCCTGCGGGGGCGGTGACGCTCACGGGGCGACTCCGTTCACTGAGAGGGCGCGGGCCTCGGGAAGACCCAACGCGATGTTCATGGACTGGACGGCAGCTCCGGCGGTGCCCTTGACGAGGTTGTCGACCGCGGTGACCACGGTCACGCGGTTCGCGGCGCGATCGATCGCGAGACCGATGAGGGCCGTGTTGGCCCCGAGCACGTCGGCGGTGCGCGGGAAGGTCCCCTCCGGCAGCAGCTGCACGAAGGTCTCGTCGCCGTAGGCCCTCTCCCACGCCTGGCGGATCTCGGCGTCCGTCACTCCCTCGACGATCGGCGCCGTGGAGGTCGCCAGGATGCCGCGCGACATCGGCACCAGCACCGGCGTGAACGAGATCCGGATGTCCTGGGCCCCTGAGCCTGTCGAAGGGCGAACGGCCGCGAGCGCCTGCCGGATCTCCGGGATGTGCCGGTGCGTGCCGCCGACCGCGTACGGGTTGGCGGAGCCGAGGATCTCGCTGGCGAGGAGGTTGGTCTTCAGGCTCTTGCCCGCCCCGGAGGGGCCGACCGCCAGCACGGAGACGATGTCGCCCGGATCGATGACGCCGGCGGCGACGCCGGGGGCGAGGCTCAGGCTCACGGTCGAGGCGTTGCAACCGGGGGCGGCGATGCGGGTCGCCCCGCGCAAGACGTCGCGCTGCTTGCCACCGGCGACCGGGAGCTCGGGCACACCGTACGTCCACGGCTCGTGGAACGTCCCGCCGTAGAAGGCGTCCCAGGCGGCGGACGAGGTGAGCCGGTGGTCGGCTCCCGCGTCGATCACGAGCGGAGTGTCGCCGAGCGCGTCGGTGTACTGCCCGGACTGACCGTGCGGGAGGGCGAGGAACACGATGTCGTGTCCGGCCAGGATCTCGGGAGTGGTGTCCTGCAGAGTGAGGTGCGCAAGCGAGCGGAGGTGCGGCTGGTGGGCGACGAGGGGCTGTCCGGCGTTCGAGTGCGCCGTGACGGTGCGGATCTCGACGTCGGGGTGGGCGGCCAGGAGGCGGAGGATCTCGCCGCCTGCGTAGCCGGAGGCGCCGGAGACGGCGACGGAATACGTCATGCTTCTACCTTAACGGTCGGGTCCTCGACGATCGCGGGACCGGGGGCGGGGCCGGAGGCGGCGACACCGGCACTCGACCGCCGCGGGCACGCAGGCAGAAGGGCGGGGTCGCCTAGAATCGGCGGCCGCGACGTCGGCGCACGGCGATGACGCTCGGGACGAGCGTCGAAGGAGCGGTGGCGACCGAAGGCATGCGGTGACGATAGCGCGGGCGTCACCGGCACCGCAAATCGGGGCCGTCACACGAGAGCGCCTTCCTGCGGTGCGGCGAAGAACGCGCGCTCGTGCGCACTCGACGTGACGAAGGCACGGCGCATCCGCTCCCGGGTGCCCTCGTCGGCGAGCGCCGCGGCCGAGGTGACGTGCGCGACCGCCTGCCGTGTCGCCTCCGCGAAAGCGGGATCCGCGTATGTCGCCAGCCATGAGGCGTACGGGTGCTGCGGGTCGAGCGGCTCCGCGCCGAATCCCCCGGCGTGGAGCCGCGCCCCCAGATCCGTGTAGAGCCAGAAGCACGGCAGCACAGCCGCGATCAGCGCGGCGTAGTCCCCGCCGAACGCCACCGCCCGCAGATGGTCGAGGTAGGCGACCGTCGCCGGGGCGGGCTCGGTGGCGAACGTCGCGCCGCTCACCCCCGTCTCCGGTGTCAGCCAGGACGCGTGCAGCTCCAGCTCTCCGCGGATCGCCCCCTGTGCGGCATCAGCCCAGAACGCCTGCTCCGCCGGGGTGGGAGCGAGGCGCGAGGCCTCCGCGAGCACCCGGGAGTACTCGCGGAGGTACAGGGCGTCCTGCGCGAGGTAGAACACGAAGGCCGCGCGGTCGAGGGTGCCCCCGGCGAGGTCGCGGATGAAGGGCAGCGCGTCGATGTCGGCACGGAGCCCGGCGATGTCGTCCCACCAGGCATCCGCCACCTCCTCGGCCGTGGGACGGGTCTCGACGCCGCCCCGGTCCCACAGTCCCGCGAAGTGATGGACCGGACCGTGTCCGCCGCCCACGGGCAGCGCGTCCGCCGCGCGCAGGGACTCCCGCAGCCAGGCGCGCGCGGAAGCCACGGCGTCCTCCGGCTCCTCTCCTCGGCCCAGGCGGGTCGCGAGCGCGGAGGACAGCGAGCAGCCCGTGCCGTGCGTGTGCGCCGTCCGGATGCGAGCCCCGGGAAACACCGTCCGCGACTCCGCGACCGCGTCGACGAGGGCGTCCGGCGACTCCTCCCCCGGCAGATGCCCGCCCTTCACGAGCACGGCGGCGCCGGTCGCCGTCGACAGCTCCTGCGCCGCGTCGAGCGCATCGGTCCAGTCGCGCACCGCACGTCCGGCGAGGACGGCGAGTTCGGCGAGGTTCGGGGTGACGACGGTCGCCAAGGGCAGCAGTTCCCGCAGCTCGCGCTCCGCGTCGGCATGGAGGAGCCGATCCCCGGAGGTGGCGATCATGACCGGGTCGAGGACCACGATCGGGGGCTCGTTCGCGACCAGCCACTCGGCCACCGTGCGGATCACCTCGACGTCCGCCAGCATCCCGATCTTCACGGCGTCGATCCGGATGTCGTCGGCGATCGCATCGAGCTGTGCCCGCAGGAACTCCACGGGAGGCACGTGCACGGCCCGGACGCCCTGCGTGTTCTGCGCGGTGAGCGACGTGAGCGCCGCCATCCCGTAGCCCCCGTTCGCGGCGATGGCCTTGAGATCGGCCTGGATGCCCGCACCCCCGGAGGGATCACTGCCCGCGATGCTGAGGACGTGGGGCACCCTTCGGGCGAGCCACCGGCGGCGGAAGGCGGCAGCCGCGGTCCGGGGGTCGTCCGCCGCGCACAGCGCGGACACCACAGCCACCCCCGCGGCTCCGGCATCTCGCAAGGTCTCGACATCGTCCACGCCGACGCCGCCGATCGCGACGCACGGGAGCGGGCTGTCCGCGACGAATGCCGCGAAGCCGTCGACACCGAGCGGCGCCGGATGGTCGGGCTTCGTGCTCGTGGGACGGATGACGCCGACGCCGAGGTAGTCGACGGTCCCCGGCGGCAAGGCGGCCACCGCATCGAGGTGGGCCGGAGTGTTCGCCGTCAGGCCGATCAGCGCCTCCGGTCCGAGGAGGTCGCGAGCGCGGAGGACCGACGCATCGGCCTGCCCGAGATGCACGCCGTCCACCCGCGCACCACGACGGCGGGCTTCGACCGCGGCCTCGAGGCGATCGTTGACGACGAGAAGGGCACGGCCGCCGATGGCTTCGGACAGGGCGAGGAGCTGCTCGACGGTCTCCTCATCCGTCGCCTGCTTGTCGCGCAGCTGCACGATGCGGACCCCGCCCGCCACGGCCTCGCGGACTGTCTCGACCACCCCGCGGGCGCCGCACAGCGTGCGATCGGTGACGAGGTACAGAGACAGATCGGCGCTCATCGCGTTCCCTCCTCGACGCGGGCGCGGGCGGCGATGTCCGCCGGGGTCACGGCGGACATCGCGTCCAGCAGGGCGACGGCGAAACTCCCGGGCCCGCGGGAGACCTCCGCTGCCTGTTCCGCCGCGACCGTGTAGACGAGCGCCGCCGCGGCCACCGCGGTGAGGGCGTCCGTCGCCGTGCCGCGCGCCGCCCCGAGGAACGCCGCCATGACCGCACCGAGCGCGCAGCCTCCGCCCGTGACCCGCGTGAGCAGCTCATGCCCGTTGGCGATGCGGATCACCCGCGAGCCGTCGGTGAGGAGGTCGACCGGACCGGAGACCGCGACCACGGCCCCGTGACGGCCCGCGAGCTCGCGGGCCGCATCCGCGGCCGCCTCCGTCCCGTCCGTCGCGTCGACCCCGCGGCCGCCGGCGGTGCGTCCGGCCAGCGCGAGGATCTCGGACGCGTTGCCGCGGATGGCGGTGGGGCGCAGCGCGGCCAGCTCGTGCGCGAGCGCCGTCCGCACCGGGAGGGTGCCGATCGCGACGGGGTCGAGCACCCACGGCGTGCCGGCGGCGAGCGCTCCGGCCACAGCCTCCCGGCCGGCCTCCCGCTGCTCCGGGGTCGGCGTCCCGAGGTTGATCAGCACCCCGGAGGCGGCACCCGCGAAGGCCTCGGCCTCACCGACGATGTCGACCATGGCCGGGGCGGCGCCGAGCGCGAGGAGGACGTTCGCGGTGAAGCCCGTCACGACGGCGTTCGTGATGCAGTGCGTCAACGGCGGAGAGGCCCGGACCTCCTCCCGCAGCCTTCCCGCCGTGGCGGCGAGGTCGAGGACGGATTGCGGACGCACAGGATCGCTCATCGGCGACATCCCTTCGCTAGTACGAACTAGATCAGGTTCGACGGGTGTGATCTCAGCCGCGGATGCGGCACCCCGTGTCACTGCCTCGCAGTCTAGCGAGCGAGGGCGTCGAGCAGCGCCCGCTCCTCCGTCCGCGTGAGTCCGGCGCGGCGCTCCCGGTCCACGCCCCGCTCGCGCTCGTCCGCCACGACGCGCTCCACCGTGTCATCGAGAGGGCGGAGCGTGCCGCCGCTGCTCCGGTACCGCACATTGGAGCGCGTCATGAATCCACGCATCTCCGGCGGCAGCCACAGCGGCAGCGACCGCGGTCCCGCCCAATACGCGACGCCCTCCGCGACGAGACGCTCCTCCGTGCCCACGACCACCGGGCCGGTATGCCCCGTTGCCGCGCGGACGGTCCGGAGCACGTCCTCCAGCGCGTGCACGTCGCCGATCGCGTTCACGGCGCCGGTGACGCGGGCGGACACGACGAAGGCGGCGACGTCCTCGACGTCGATGACCTGTGCCGTGCGCCCGTCCAGGGGCGGGAGCAGCACCGGCTCGTCCAGGGCCCGGAGGAACGCCGCCGCCCAGTATCCGAAGCGATCGCTGGGGTCGCCGTCGCCGACGATGAGGCCGGGACGGACGATGAGCGCGCGGTCGCCGAGACCATCCTGCACGGCGTCCTCCGCCGCGACCTTCTCACGCGCGTAGTCGTCGCCCTCACCGGCCCGCGCCGCCGGATGCCGCGGGGCCGACTCGTCGGTCCCGACCGTCTCGTCGTCGCGGTACACCGACATCGATGAGATGTACGTCCACCGGGCGGCGCGATCGCCGAGCGCACGGACGGCCGCGGACACGTGATCGGCGCGGGAGGAGACGTCGACCACGTGGTCCCAGTCCGTCCGGGACACGACGTCGTAGGCAGCCTCCTCCTCTCGGTCCGCCAGCACGAGGGTCGCTCCCGGCGGCGCCGGGCGTCCCCCGCGGGCCAGGCAGGTCACGGTCGCCCCCGCCCTGAGCGCATGCGCGGCGATGCGCCCCGACAGCCATCCGGTTCCCCCGAGGATCAGCACATCCGTCATGTGCCCATGTCAGCAGGATCGCGGGCGCGAGGGAAGCGGCTCCGCTCAGAGCGGAGCGGCAGGTCAGGCCGTCACGCGAGTACAGGCGTCACGCGAACGAAGCCCCCCACGCGAACACAGGTCATCACGCGAGTACAGGCCACCGGCACTGCTGTCGCCTGATGCCGCGCGAACGCATGATGCCGCGCGGCATCAGGATCAGTCGCGGAGCGCGGCGCCGAAGCGTTCGGCGGCCACCGCGACGCCCGCCATCTTCGCCTCGGAGGCCTCCGCGGCGGTGAGCGTGCGGTCGTCGGCGCGGAAGCGCAGGGCGAACGTCAGCGACTTCGATCCCTCGGGCACCCCCTCGCCGCGGTAGTCGTCCACGAGCCGGACGGACTCCAGCAGCGCGCCGGCGCCCTCGACGAGAGCCGCGCGGACGTCGCCTGCCGGCACCTCGGCCGGGAGGGTGAGCGAGACGTCCTGCGTCGCGGCCGGGAACGTGGAGAGCGATGCCGCCACGATGCGTCCCCCGGCGAGCGTGAGCAGCCGGTCGAGGTCCAGCTCCAGCACGGTGGCACGAGCCGGCAGATCGGCCTCCTCGGCGACGGCGGGATGCAGCTCGCCGACGTAGCCGACCTCCTCGCCGCCGACGACGAGCGCTCCGGTGCGTCCGGGGTGCAACGCGGCGCGCTGCGTCTGCACGACATCGATCTCGATGCCCGCGGCGGCCCCGATCACGCGCACCGCATCGAGCGCCTCGACAAGCCCGGCGGGCTCGGCAGCACGTCCCGGCTGACGCGGGGACACGTTCCCGGTCAGCAGCACCGCGACATGGCGCTCCTGCGGCGGGATCGACGCGTCGAGCTCCGCGAGCACCTCGTCCGACGGCCGGACGCCGAGGGGCGGAACCTCGGCGGTGCCGTACTCCACGCCCGGCCCCGGGACGAACACGGCGCCGGTCTCGAACAGGGCCAAGTCGGTGAGCCCGCGCGAGATGTTGCGATGCGCGGTCTGCAGCAGACCGGGGATGAGCGAGCGCCGCAGGAACGGCACCTGCCCGTCGAGCGGGTTCGCGAGGCGGATGCTGGGCAGGTGCTCACCGGACGCGGAGCCGTGCAGATCGTTCTGCGCCTCGGTCGTGAACGGGAATGCCGGGGTCTCGACGAAGCCGGCGGCCGCGAGGGCGTTCGCCACGCGGCGACGTCCCTGCTGGTGGGCCGTGAGGCCGCGACCGGACGGCGGCGTCGGCAGCACCGAGGGGATGCGGTCGAGCCCATGGATGCGGGCGACCTCCTCGGCGAGCGTCCACTTGTCGGTGAGGTCGGGACGCCACGTGGGCGGGATGACGATCCACCCGGCCTCTGCCTGGGTCCCTTCGCCTTCGGCCTGGGTCCCTTCGCCTTCGGCCTGGGTCCCTGAGCTTGTCGAAGGGCTGACCTCCGCCCCGATCGTCGTCAACGCGCCCACGATCTCGTCGTCGGTGTAGTCGACGCCGATCAGCCCCTGGACGAAGCCGCGCGGGAGCTCGATCTCGGCGACGAACACCTCGGCGAAGAGCGCGCCGCCCTCCTCCGTGAGCGTGCCGCCGGCGAGCTCGACCATGAGGTCGGCTGCGCGCCGGGCCGCGACGAAGGGGATCAGCGGGTCGACGCCCCGCTCGAAGCGCTTGGACGCCTCGCTCGGGAGCTTGTGCCGGCGGGCCGTGCGGGCGATGGTCGTGGCGTCGAAGGTCGCCGCCTCGATGAGCACGTTCCGCGTGGTGTCGCTCATCTCGGTGGTGCCGCCGCCCATGACCCCCGCGAGGCCGATCGGACCGGAGTCGTCGGTGATGAGGAGGTCTTCGACGTGCAGCTTCCGCTCGACGCCGTCGAGCGTGGTCATCTTCTCCCCCGGCGTCGCGCGGCGGACGGTGATGCCGCCCGTGAGCTTGTCGAGGTCGTAGCCGTGCAGCGGCTGTCCGAGCTCGAGCATGACGTAGTTCGTGATGTCGATGAGGACACCCAGGGAACGCATGCCGGCGAGACTCAGTCGCGCGATCATCCACGGCGGGGTGGGTCGCGACGGGTCGACGTCCCGCACGACCCGGGTGACGAACTCGCTCGCGCCGACCTGGCCGCGCACCGGCGCCTGGTCGTCCACCACGGCGGTGTGTCCGGAGCCGGGCTGCAGCTCGGCGAAGTCACGCTCGGCCGGGTCGCGGAACGCCGCCCCCGTGGCGTGGGAGTACTCACGGGCGACCCCGCGCACCGAGAAGGCGTAGCCCCGGTCCGGCGTCACGTTGATCTCCACCGCGACGTCGTCGAGGCCGAGGAGGGCGATCGCGTCGGTGCCCACCGGCGCATCGATGCCGAGGTCGGACAGCACGACGATGCCGTTGTGCTCGTCGCCGAGCCCCAGCTCGCGCGCCGAGGCGATCATGCCGTCGGACACGTGGCCGTAGGTCTTGCGGGCGGCGATCGGGAACGGGCCGGGGAGGACGGCGCCGGGCAGGGTCACGACGACCTTGTCGCCGACGCCGAAGTTGTGCGCGCCGCACACGATGCCGCGGACGCCGCCGTGTTCGGGCCCGACGTCCACCTGGCACCAGTTGATGGTCTTGCCGTTCGACTGGGGCTCCGGCTCGAGCGAGACGACCTGGCCGACCACCACGGGACCCGTGATGTCGAACCGGTGCACGTCCTCCTCTTCGAATCCGACGGTCACTAGGGCCGCGAGGACGTCCTCGGGCATGGCATCCGCTGCCAGATCGACGTACTCACGCAACCACGAAAGCGGGACGCGCATCACACCACCATCCCGAACTGCTCACTGAAACGGACATCGCCCTCGGCCATGTCGCGCATGTCCTGCACATCGCTGCGGAACATCAGGCCCCGCTCGATGCCCATGCCGAACGCGAAGCCGCTGTACACCTCCGGGTCGATCCCGGCCGCGCGCAGCACGTTCGGGTTGACCATGCCGCAGCCGCCCCACTCGATCCAGCGCGCGCCGCCCTTGAAGGTCGGGTGCCACAGATCGAGCTCGGCGGAAGGCTCGGTGAAGGGGAAGTAGTTCGTGCGGAAACGGGTCTTGGCCTCCGGGCCGAAGAGCTGCTTCGCGAAGTGGTCGAGCGTCCCCTTGAGGTGCGCCATCGTGATGCCCTTGTCGACCACCAGGCCCTCGAACTGCGTGAAGACCGGGAGGTGCGTGGCGTCGAACTCGTCGGTGCGGTACACGCGGCCGGGGCACAGCACATAGATGGGGACCTCGCGGTTCAGCATCGACCGCACCTGCACCGGGCTCGTGTGCGTGCGCATGACGAGGTGCCGCGAGGTCGGGTCGACGTAGAAGGTGTCCTGCTCCTGCCGGGCGGGGTGATCGACGTCGAAGTTCAGGGCGTCGAAGTTGAACCACTCGTGCTCGAGCTCCGGCCCCTCCGCGATCTCCCAGCCCATGCCGACGAAAATGTCCTCGACGTGGTCCTGCAGGAGGGCCAGCGGGTGGCGGGCGCCCACGCGCGTCCGCCACGGGACGGCAGTGATGTCGACGCGCTCAGCCTCCAGGCGCGCGGCGACCTCGGCGGCGGCCAGCTCGGCCTCCTTCGCCGCGAGCGCCTGGTTCACACGACCGCGGCCCTGACCGACGAGCTTGCCGAAAGCGGCCTTGTTCTCGGGGGCGACCTGGCGCATCGAGGCGTTCAGGACCGCGAGCGGCGATCCCTCCGCGACGTGCGCCGCACGGGCGGCTTTCAGCGCGGCGGTGTCGGCGGCCGCATCGATCGCCGCAAGGGCGTCGGCGACAGCGGCTTCGACCGCTTCGGGGGTGATTTCCGGAGACTCTGACACGGGAGTCGAGTCTACCGGCGCGGGACGGGCGTCCCGCGCCGATACTCACTCGCGCTTGGAGCGTCGCGACCGGCTGTCACCCTTCTGAAGCGTGAGCAGCTGCGTGTCGGTACCGCCCTCGTGAAGTCGAGGATCGAGCTCAGGATCGACGGTGCCGCCAGCAAGAACCTTCGCCGAGCGGCGCGTGCGCACCTCCACCCAACGTGCGATGCCGGAAAGGATGAGGCACATGATGATGTAGATGCCGCCGATGACGAAGGCGGACTGCAGGATCGGGCGCCCCTGCTGCGAGGTCAGCTGCTTCGCGAAGTAGAGCAACTCGGGGTACGTGATGATGAAGCCGAGGGCGGTGTCCTTCATCGTGACCACGAGCTGGGCGACGATCACAGGGAGCATCGCGCGAATGGCCTGCGGCAGCAGGATGAGGCGCATCACGCCGCTCTTGCGCAGTCCGATCGCGTAGCCCGCTTCCTTCTGCCCGCGCGGCAGCGACTCGACGCCGGCACGGAGCACCTCGGCGAGCACGGAGCCGTTATACGCCATGAGGGCGAGGACGACCGCCCAGTAAGGGTCCATCTTCACACCCACCACGGGGAGCCCGTAGTAGAGCAGCATCATGAAGACGAGGACCGGCACGGCGCGGAACAGCTCCGTGATGATCGTGACGGGGACGCGGACCCACGCGTGGTCAGACAACCGCCCGATCGCGAGGACGAAACCGAGGATGAGGCTGAGGACCGCGGCCAGCGCGAAGGCCGCCAGGGTGTTCACGAGAGCACGCGCGATGCCTGCCCAGACGTTGGTGAAGGTGAAGACGTACCACTTCTGCGGGGAGAACTGCCCCGTTTCGATCATCCGATAGATCACGAAGCCGAAGGCTGCCAGCACCACGAGGATGGTCACGACAGCGATGATCCGGTTGCGCGCGATGGCACGAGGGCCCGGGACGTCGTACAGTACGGAGCTCATCGGGCGATCCTCCATCGGTTCTCGAGATACCGCTGACCCCAGCTCATCAGCATGACAAGGGCGACGAAGACCACCGCGACCCAGAGCAGGACCTCCATCGGGTTGCCCGGGCGATCGGCCGAGTCGTTGACCGTCGAGCGCAGGGCCGCGAGCTCCGCGATCGAGAAGCCGGCGGCCACCGTGGTGTTCTTCAGCAACGCGATGAAGACACTCATCATGGGCGGGACGACCGAGCGGAAGGCCTGCGGCAGGATGACGAGCGTCATCACCTGCCCGAACGGGAGGCCGATGGCCCGTGCGGCCTCCGCCTGCCCGACGGGGACGGTGTTGATACCGGCGCGCAGCACCTCGGCCACATAGGTGGCCGTGTAGATGCCGATCGCGAGAATGCCCAGCACGGTGTTCGACAGCTCGGGCAGACCGAGCTGGGGGTACCCGAACACGAAGAAGAAGAAGACCAGTGTCAGTGGCGTGTTGCGCACGATGTTGACGTACACCGTGCCGACGCCACGCGCGATCGGCACGGGCGAGACGCGCATCGCGCCGACGATGATTCCCAGGACCAGGGCGATGATGCCGCCCGCGAAGAAGACGAGCAGCGTGTTGCTGATCGCCTCGCCCCACAGGTCGAGGTTCCCGAAGATGACGTCCACGCCACCCTCCCCTTCTCGGTTCAAGCTGTGGGGCGGCCCTTGGAGGAGGGCCGCCCCATCGGATCAGTACGCGTCGACCTCGGGCTGCTCGACCTCGATGCCGCTGGAGCCGAGGTTCTTGTCGAAGATCGCCTGCCAGATGTCGCCACCGTCGGTGAAGAGCTCGTTGATGTGCGCGCGGAAGACGTCATCGCCCTTGGCCAGGCCGACTCCGTAGCGCTCCTCCGTGAAGAGACCGCCGGTGACCTTCACGTCGTCCGGGTACTGCGCCGCGTAACCGATCAGGATGGCCTGGTCAGTGGTGACGGCGTCGACTTTGCCGTCGATCAGGTCCTGCACGCACGCGGAGTACAGGTCGTATTCCTGCGTCTTGATGTCGGGGAAGTTCGCCTTGATGTTCTGGATCGGGGTGGAACCGGTCGCCGAGCAGACGGTCTTGCCGTTGAAGTCCTCGAGCGCATCCGCGTCCTCCGCATCGGCGGCGACGAGGAGGCCCTGCCCCGTGATGAAGTACGGCCCGGCGAAGTCGATCTGCTCCTTGCGCTTGTCGTTGATCGAATAGGTGCCGACGTAGTAGTCGATGTCGCCGTTCACGATCGCCTGCTCGCGGTTCGCGGAGGCGATCGGCTTGAACTCGATCTTGTCCTCGTCATAGCCGAGGGAGGCCGCGATCCAGCGCGCGATGTCGACGTCGAAGCCGGTGCGCTCGTTCGTGGTCACGTCGAGGTAGCCGAGGCCGGGCTGGTCCTCCTTGACACCGACGACGACCTTGCCGCGCTCCTCGATGGCATCGAACGTCGGGCTGCCTTCGAGCTGCACGTCCGAGGCCACCTCGAACCAAGTGCTGTCTTCGCCCCCATCGCCGTCACCCCCACCTCCGGGGTTCGACGGCGTGCCGCTGTTGCAGGCCGTGAGCGCGAGCAGCGCCACCGTGGCGATCCCGAATCCGGCCAGTGTCCGTGTACGTCGCATGTGCGTCTCCTTCATGTGCTGTGCTGTGGGTGCGGGGTCTGGGGGAAGTCAGTGCGTGAGGAGCTTCGAGAGGAAGTCCTTCGCGCGGTCGCTCTTCGGGTTCGTGAAGAACTCCTCGGGCGTGGCCTCCTCGACGATGCGGCCGTCCGCCATGAAGACGACCCGGTCGGCCGCCTTGCGCGCGAAGCCCATCTCGTGAGTGACGACGATCATCGTCATGCCCTCATGGGCGAGCTCGACCATGACATCGAGGACCTCGTTGATCATCTCCGGGTCGAGCGCACTCGTGGGCTCGTCGAAGAGCATGACCTTGGGTTGCATGGCGAGGGCCCGCGCGATCGCGACGCGCTGCTGCTGGCCACCGGAGAGCTGCGCGGGGAGCTTGTTCGCCTGCTGGGCGACGCCGACGCGCTTGAGGAGCATCATCGCCTCCGCCTCGGCGTCGGACTTCTTCAGGCCACGGACCTTGATCGGGCCGAGCGTCACGTTCTCGAGGATCGTGAGGTGCGCGAAGAGGTTGAACGACTGGAAGACCATGCCGACGTCGGCCCGCAGGTGCGCGAGAGCCTTGCCCTCCGCGGGTAGCTCCTTGCCGTCGATGCGGATCGAGCCGCTGGTGATGGTCTCCAGGCGGTTGATCGTGCGGCAGAGCGTCGACTTGCCCGAACCGGAGGGGCCGATCACGACGACGACCTCCCCCGCGTTGACGGTGAGGTCGATGTCGCTGAGCGCCTGGAACTCGCCGTAGTGCTTCTGGACGTTCTCGACGACGACGAGCGGGGTTTCAGAGGTCATCATTTCTCCAAACTAGCCACGCGATGCGCGCGGTTCCAGGCACCACGGTGAGGTTTACACGTTCGTAATCACCTGATCGCGGCGCCAATGCGTCTTCGCAAGGGCACCCCACGGCCCGCCCCCTCGGGCCGCGGGATCGCCCTGCTGCCACGCTCCCAGCGACAGCAGGCAGCAGGTGTCCGATCGTGTGCGATCGACCTCACCCTGGCAGAGCACGGGGACGGCTGTCAGGGATCTTGAGGATTTCTTGAGGGGAACCCGGCGGTCAGCGCCGCAGATCCCGGTAGTAGTCCTCCGCGCCGGGATGCAGCGGCACCGGGCCCGTGAAGATCGCCGACCGCCGGTCCAGCAGCGCCGCCGCGGGAACATCCGCCGCGATGGTCGTTCGCGCCTCGAAGAGACCCGCGACGACATCGTGCACGACTCCGGCGGGGGTGCCGCCGGCCGTCACCAGGTAGTTCGGAACGGCCATGGTCACGACCGCAGCGTCGAGACCGTAGGTTCCGGCGGGCACGTCGGCGGGGCGATACGCATGCGAGTAGCGCTCGTTCACCGCGTTCACCCAGTCCTGGTCCACGGGAAGCAGCCGGACCGCGACGGAGTCGGCGAGCCCGGCGATGCCGGGCGTGGGCAGCCCGCCCACCCAGAAGAACCCGTCGATCTCCCCCCGCTCCATCGCCGCGATCGATCCCCCGAGGTCGAGCTGAGGATCGTCGATCGCCTCGACCGCGACCCCCGCCGCGTCGAGCACACGCCCCGCGATGACGTTCACCCCGGAGTTCTCCGCGCCGAGCGAGATCCGGCGGCCGGCGAGATCCGCGATGTCGTCGAGGGCGGAGTCCTCCCGCACCACCACCTGGAGGTACTCGTCATAGAGGCGCGCCACGGCCGCGATGTCCAACGGCGCGGAGAACGCGCCCGTCCCGGCGACGGCATCGGCCGCGGCGTCGCCCTGCGCGAATCCGAGCAGGGCCGCTCCCGAGCTCACGCGCAGGAGGTTGTCGACCGACCCCGCCGTCTCCTCAGCCACGACGTCCACACCCAGGCGCTCCGACAGCTCCGTCGCGAGGCGGCTGCCGTAGTCGTGGTAGACACCGGTCGGGCTGCCTGCGGCGATCACGGACGACGACTCCGGCCACCCTTCGGAGCGCGGGCCGCACGCGCTCAGCGCCGCCGCCGCCACGACCGCGAGCAGTCCGGCGAGCAGACGCCGTCCTCCCCGACTCACGACGCCGCCTCCGTCGGCAGGACGAGCGTCACGAGGAGGCCCCCGCCGTCCGCGCCGCTCACGCGGAGCGCGCCCCCGACCGTCGCGAGGAGGTCGGTCGCGATCGCGAGGCCGAGCCCCGTGCCCGGCATGTCGCCGCTGTCCGGGCTGCGCCAGAAGCGATCGGCGGCCGCGGAGGTCTGCTCCTGCGTCAGGCCGGGGCCGTGGTCGCGCACGGTCAGCCGACATTCGTCGTCCGCACGCTGCGCCCCCACCTCGATGGTCGAGCCCTCCGGCGAGTACTTCACGGCGTTGTCGATCGCCGCATCCAGGGCGCTCTCGACGATCGTCCGATCCGTCACGGTCATCACCGAGGGGTCGCCCGTGCGCGTCAGCACGATCGCCCGCTGCGCCGCCACCTCCTGCCAGGCTTCGACGCGCCGGGCGGCGACGGCCCCGAGATCGACCGCCGACATCGTGGAGTCGGTACGACCGCCGCGGGCCAGCCCGAGCAGAGTCTCCAGGATCCGCGTCATCCGCCGGCCCTCCTCCCGAGTCTCCTCGACGTCGTGCGCCCAGTCCCTGCCCAGTCCCGTCGCCAGATGCTCGACCCGGAGCAGGAGGGCGTTGAGAGGATTGCGCAGTTCGTGCGAGGCGTTCAGCGCGAACTCCTGCTGCCGGGTCATGACCCGCTCGATCTCGTCGGCCATGCCGTTGAATACCCTCGTCATCCGCCGGAGCTCCGGCGGCCCCGTCCCCTCGGCCACACGGGCGTCCATCTCGCCGCGCTCGATCGCGGCCATCGCCTCGTCCAGCCGGCGCACCGGCGAGAGGACCCAGCGCGCGAGGCCGGCGACCAGGAGCACCCCGAGACCGCTCAGCAGCAGGACGATCGCGCCCAGCACGAGCGTCTGCCGCACGATGACGCCCTGAGGGATCTCCGTCCCACCCGCCACGAGCACCGCGCCGATCACGTCGCCGTCATCGAACACCGGCTCGACGAGCGCCGCATCGGACACCACCCACGGCGACGCCGTCGGCTGCTCGGCCCGCCGCCCCGACAACGCCAGCCGCACCCGCTGCGCGTCCTCCTCCGACAGCACCGTGTCACCGTGGTCGCCCGCCGCCCACGGGCTGCCGGTGAGGTCGAACACGGTCACCTCGATCCCGTACACCTCCTGGAACCGACGCACTTCGGCATCCATGACCGCCGGGCTCCCCGACCGCAGCGCCTGCCGGGCGCTGGTGGCGAAGTATCCGAGGTCTCCCAGCTGATCCGCGTAGAAGGACTGCTGCACACTGCGGGCCGCGCTCCATCCGGCCACGCCGCCGAGCGCGACGAGCACGAGGACCAGCGGAACGAGGAAGACGACGATCAGACGGCGGCGCACGCGTCAGGACCCCGCGAGCCGATAGCCGACACCCCGCACGGTCTCGATGAACGCGCGGTCCCCGCTCTTCTTGCGGATCGCCGCGACGTGCACCTCGAGCGAGTGACCGAAGCCCCGCCAGTCCGTGTTCCAGACCTCGCGGATGAGCCGCTCCTTGGGCACCGCCACTCCCGGGTACCGGGCGAGGACCCCCACGATGTCGAACTCCTTGCGGGTGAGCCCGAGCGGCACGCCGCCGATCTGCACCTCTCTGGCCACGAGGTCGATCTGCACTGCGCCGTCGTGGAGCAGCACCCGGGTCTCCGGCTCGCTGCGCAGGGGTCGCGACCGACGGGTGACGGCCTCGATCCGCGCCAGCAGCTCGTGCACGTCGTATGGCTTCACGACGAAGTCATCCGCGCCGGCGCGCAGCCCCTTGATCCGTTCCGCGACCTGGTTGCGCGCGGTCACGATGACGATCGGGACGTCGGAGCGCCCCCGGATGCGCCGGCACAGATCGATGCCGTCGACGTCGGGCAGCCCGAGATCGAGCAGCACCACCTCGGTGTCGGCGTCGAGGTGCTCCATCGCCGCGGCTCCGTCGGCGGCGTGCACCGTGGCATAGCCCGAGCGCGCGAGGAAGGCCTGCAGTGCCCCCGCCACCCGCTCGTCGTCCTCGACGATCAGTATCCGCATCGCGCGTCCCGTCCGTCGCCCGGTCAGCCGGTGGCGGCCGCGCGTTGCGCGAACGCGCTCTCGTACAGGCAGACGCTCGCCGCGGTGGCCAGGTTCAGCGATTC
Organism: Microbacterium sp. BLY; assembly: GCF_017939615.1. Lineage (NCBI taxonomy): Bacteria > Bacillati > Actinomycetota > Actinomycetes > Micrococcales > Microbacteriaceae > Microbacterium > Microbacterium sp. BLY. The sequence goes on along the minus strand of NZ_JAGKSR010000002.1, from coordinate 241,682 downwards.
GGCCCGGCCGAAGATCGGCAGCCGCAGGACGCGGTCGGCCCTCGTCAGCGCCTCGTCCTCGAGCCCGCGCGCCTCGTTGCCGAACAGCCACGCGGTCGGCTGCGCGAGGATGCCCTCGGCGCGCGCCGCGAGGAGGTCGTCGCCCTTGACGTCGGCGGCGAGGATCCGGAGGCCGGCGTCGTGCGCGCGCCGAGCGACCTCGTCGAGGTCTCCCCCGACGGAGACCGGCAGATGGAAGAGCGAGCCGGTCGTCGCCCGGACGACCTTCGGGTTGTAGGGATCGACCGTCCGGCCGGTGAGCACGACGGCGTCGGCACCGGCGGCGTCCGCCGCACGGATGATGGTGCCCAGATTGCCCGGGTCGCGCACCTCCTCGCAGATCGCGACGAGCTGCGGCGTGCCCGCGAAGATCTCACGGACCGACGTGGGCGTCTGACGCACCACGGCGACCAGCCCCTGGGGCGTCACCGTGTCGGCCATGGCGTTGAGCACGTCCTCGCTCACGTACTCGACCTCGATGCCGGCGTCGTCCGCCTTCGCCCGGATGTCCGGGTGCTTCTCCCACCCGTGCGGGGTCGCGAACAGCTCGACGATCGCTTCGGGACGGTACGTCAGCGCCTCACGGACGGACTGCGGACCTTCGAGCAGAAAAAGACCGGTCTCGGTGCGCGCGCTGCGCTTGGTCAGCTTGGCGACGGCACGGACTCGGGGGGAACGGGGGTTCTCCAGCACGATCTCAGTCTACGGTCAGCCCGCGGCGGCCCGGATACGCGGAACGGGCGCCTTCCCGGAGGAAGACGCCCGTTCGGAAGCGTGATGCTTACGCAGCCGACTTCGGCGCGTTGACGTCGGAGGGCAGAGCCTTCTTCGCCGTCTCGACCAGCGTCGCGAACGTCGCGGCGTCGTTCACCGCGAGGTCGGCGAGCATACGACGGTCGACCGTGACACCCGCGAGGCCCAGACCCTGGATGAAGCGGTTGTACGTCATGCCGTTCTGGCGGGCCGCAGCGTTGATGCGCTGGATCCACAGACGACGGAAGTCGCCCTTGCGCTTGCGACGGTCCCGGTACGAGTAGACCAGGGAGTGGATGACCTGCTCCTTGGCCTTCCGGTAGAGGCGCGAACGCTGACCGCGGTAGCCGGAGGCGCGCTCGAGGATGACCCGACGCTTCTTGTGGGCGTTGACCGCCCGCTTGACTCTTGCCATTTTCCTGTGTTCCTATCGTGCGTTCGGCGCGTCAGCGACCGAGAAGCTTGTTCGCGACCTTGGTGTCTGCCTTCGACAGCACCTGGTCCTGGTTGAGGCGACGGGTGCGGCGGCTCGACTTGTGCTCGAGGTTGTGGCGCATCCCGGCCTGCTGCTTCTTCAGCTTTCCGCTGCCGGTGATCTTGAAGCGCTTCTTAGCACCCGAGTGGGTCTTCTGCTTCGGCATCTTCTCTTCCTTCGTATGGCGCCTTGTCAGGCGACGGGGTCAACCCGCGGTGCGGGAGTTCTGGGGGCGGGGCTTATTCCGCCGGGGCGTCCGCGGAGGCGTCCGCGTCGTTCTTCGCGTCGCGCGCGGCCTGCTTGTTCGCGGCACGCACGGCGTTCTGCTCCTGCTTCGCCTCGGACTTGCTCTTGTGCGGCGCGACGACCATGACCATGTTGCGGCCGTCGATGGTCGGGTTCGACTCGACCGTGCCGAACTCGGCGACGTCCTCGGCGAACTTGCGCAGCAGACGCACACCCTGCTCCGGACGCGACTGCTCGCGACCGCGGAAGAGGATCATGGCCTTGACCTTGTCACCGGCCTTGAGGAAGCCCTCGGCACGCTTGAGCTTCGTCGTGTAGTCGTGCGCCTCGATCTTCAGACGGAAGCGGACTTCCTTGAGGATCGTGTTCGCCTGGTTGCGACGCGCTTCCTTTTCCTTCTGCGCGGCCTCGTACTTGAACTTGCCGTAGTCCATGATCTTGACGACGGGCGGCTTCGAGTTCGGGGCGACCTCGACGAGGTCGAGATCGGCTTCCTGGGCGAGACGCAGCGCTGCCTCGATGCGGACAACGCCGATCTGCTCACCCGCGGGGCCGACGAGGCGGACCTCGGGGACGCGGATGCGCTCATTGGTACGGGGATCGCTGATGCGGAGCTCCTTAGACGATGTGATTCGGCCACCGCGATGCTGTCTGCATCCCGGGCGAAATCGGAGTCGTCCCCCACCCACCGGCTCTCAGACGCCGGCTCCGCACCCTGTCTACCGGTCCCCTCGTGACGATCGGAGCCGGCGGAGTGCAAGACCCGGTAGCCTGGAACGGCAAGCGCGGGTGGGAAGTGAATCCTCTTTCGTTCCAGAGCATGACGCTCCGGAGCCCGCCAAAGTCTAACAGAAAGCAAGGCGAAGTGACGAACCAGGCATCGGACGAGGCGGCGCGCGAGCGCGAGGAGCGATGGGCACGTCAGGAGGAGGCCGCCTCGTCGGCCGTCCGCGACATCGCCGATGTCCCGGCCGTCGAGGTCATCACGACCGCGGCCGTGCACCTCATGAGCGCGGCAGCCGTCAAGCTCGGTCTCGCGGACGACCCCGACGCGGCGGCCCAGATCGACCTGGACGAAGCGCGCAAGCTCATCAACGCCCTCGCCGGACTCATCACCGCCGGCGCTCCTGAGATCAGCGACATGCACGCACGGTCACTGCGTGACGGTCTCCGCTCGCTGCAGCTCGCCTTCCGCGAGACCTCGTCCATCCCCGACCCGATCGGCAAGGGACCCGGCGAGAAGTGGACCGGCCCGGTCACCTGACCCGGGCCGCGCTCCGCCTCAGGCGCTGCGGCGGAGCTTGACCGTCAGCGAATCCGCGAGGACGGCGATGCGGTCGTCCGCCGCCCACCGCTGGGCGAGGCGGGCGAGCACCGCATCCAGCACCTCACGCTCCAGGCCGTCCACGAGCTCCAGCACCACGATGAGCTCGGGACCGCGAAGCCGCGCGTCCGGGTCTCCGGGAGCGACGGCGACATCGATCACCGCCAGTTCGTGCGCGATGCTCTCGCGGAGCGCCGTGACCACCTCGGGCGAGAAGAAGCTCGGCTCCCATCCGTGCCCCTGGGCGATCGCCCAGACGGCCGGACGCCGGATCACGAACTCGGTGTCCGATGTCGGGTCGAGCACGATGAGGTCGGTGTCCTCCGACGCCGCCGCCAGCGCGGCACGCACCGCCTCCACCGGGATCGGACGCGCGGTGGCGTCCCAGCGCTGCATCGTCTCCACCGAGGAGAACACCGGCTGGACGCGCCGGCCGTCGGGCGCGGCGACGGTGACGATGGACAGCTCCTGGGTCTTGTCGACCACGAGCCCGCTGGGAGCCACGCCCTCCTCGCCCTTCTCGGCGATCAGCGGGATCAGCACCCGGGCGGAGCGGAAGGCGTCGACGACCTCCGTCTGACTCCCCTCCCCGGCGCGGAAGCGGTGGAGCGCGGCGAGGAGAGCCGGATCCGCCGAGCCGTCGTCCGCGGTGTGCGGATTCGACTCGAAGCGCCGCCCCTCCCAGGGCACCCCGGCGGAATCGGCCCGGTGGTGCGACTCGGGACCGCAGGCGTGCGGGTCAGTCTCCGGCGACATCCAGTGCCTCCGCCAGCGTGAACGCCCCGGCGTACAGGGCCTTGCCGACGATGGCGCCTTCGACGCCCAGCGGGACCAGCGCGCGCAGCGCCGCGATGTCGTCGAGGTTCGAGATCCCCCCCGATGCGACGACCGGCTTGGGCGTCCGCGAGGTCACCTCGCGCAGGAGGTCGAGGTTCGGGCCGCGCAGCGTCCCGTCCTTCGTCACGTCGGTGACGACGTAGCGGCTGCATCCGGCGTCCTCGAGGCGCTCGAGCACCTCCCAGAGGTCGCCGCCCTCCTTCGTCCAGCCGCGGGCCGCGAGGGTCGTGCCGCGCACATCCAGGCCGACGGCGATCGCCTCGCCGAACCGGCTGATGACGTCGGCGGCCCACTCCGGGTTCTCCAGCGCGGCGGTGCCGAGGTTGATGCGCGCGGCGCCGCTCTCCAGCGCCGCCTCCAGGCTCGCGTCGTCGCGGATCCCGCCCGAGAGCTCGACGTTGACGTTCTTGAACTGCTTGATGACCTTGCGCAGGATCGGGGCGTTGCTGCCGCGCCCGAACGCCGCGTCGAGGTCGACGAGATGGATCCAGGAGGCCCCCTGCGACACCCACTCCCCGGCGGCGTCCAGAGGGTCGCCGTAGCTGGTCTCGGTGCCGGCCTCCCCCTGCGTGAGACGGACCGCCTTGCCGCCGGCGACGTCGACCGCGGGAAGGAGCGTGAGCGAAGGGGACTGCGCGAAGTCGTTCATGGGGTCCTTGGTTCGGGTGGCTCTATGGCCCGAGAGGGCACGAGAGACGAGGGTAGTCCGCCGCACGGCGCGAGACAAAACGCATGACGCGCGGCGATGAGGCGGCTGGTGTCAGAGGCTCTGCACCCAGTTGCGCAGCAGCTGGATGCCGGCCTCGCCGGACTTCTCGGGGTGGAACTGGGTGGCCGAGAGCGGGCCGTTCTCGACCGCCGCGAGGAACGGGTCGCCGTAGGTCGCCCACGTCAGCACGGGCTGCGGGAACGGCGGGATCACGTCCAGCTCCCACGACTGCGCCGCGTACGAGTGCACGAAGTAGAAGCGCTCCTGCTCGATGCCGCGGAACAGCACGCTGTCCTCCCCCGGCTCCACTGTGTTCCAGCCCATGTGCGGCAGCACCGGAGCGTTGAGCTCGGTGACCGCTCCGGGCCACTCACCGAGGCCCGCCGTGTCGTGACCGCGCTCGACGCCGTGCTCGAAGAGCACCTGCATGCCGACGCAGATGCCGAGCACGGGACGACCGCCCGCGAGCCGACGCCCGATGATCTCGTCCCCGCCGTGCGCGTGCAGGGCGTCGCGAACGGCCTGGAACGCGCCGACGCCGGGGACGAGGAGACCGTCGGCCTCGAGCGCCTCCGTGCGGTCACGCGTGAGGACGGCATCGGCACCCGCGGCGACGAGCGCCTTGACCGCGGAGTGGACGTTGCCCGACTCGTAGTCGAAGACCGCGACGCGGGGAGCGGCGCTCACAATGCTCCCTTGGTGGACGGGATGCCGTCGACGAGCGGGTCCAGGGCCTTCGCCTGCCGGAACGCGCGCGCGAACGCCTTGAACTCGGCCTCCGCGATGTGGTGCGGATCGCGGCCGCCCAGCACGCGGACGTGCACGGTGAGCGCGGCGTTGAAGGTGATCGCCTCGAAGACGTGGCGCACGAGCGACCCGGTGAAGTGGCCGCCGATCAGGTGGTGCTCGAAGCCGGCCGGCTCCCCCTCGTGCACGAGGTAGGGACGACCCGAGATGTCGACGACCGCCTGCGCGAGCGCCTCGTCCAGCGGGACGAGCGCATCGCCGTAACGCGAGATGCCCGACTTGTCGCCGAGGGCGGCGAGGATCGCCTGACCGAGGACGATCGAGACGTCCTCCACGGTGTGGTGCGCGTCGATGTGGGTGTCCCCGGAGGCACGGACGGTGAGGTCGGTGAGCGAGTGCTTCGCGAACGCCGTCAGCATGTGGTCGAAGAAGGGCACCGAGGTGTCGATGCGGCTCACACCGGTGCCGTCGAGATTCAGCTCGAGCTCGACGGTCGACTCCGACGTGGTGCGCACGCGGCTCGCGGTCCGGGCGGTGGGCGCGGGGATGGTCATGATGCCGATCCTATCGAGGCCAGAGCATCCAAGAACGCGGTCGTCTCCGCCTCCGTGCCGGCGCTGACGCGCAGGTGACCGGGGATGCCGACATCGCGGACGAGCACGCCGCGGTCGTAAAGCTGCTGCCAGGTGGCCTGCGGGTCGGCGACGCCGCCGAACAGCACGAAGTTGGACCAGGACGGGTGCGGCGTGTAGCCGAGCGCCTCGAGCGTCGCCGTGATGCGGTCCCGCTGCTCCACGATCTCCTGCACCATGCCCAGCATGACGTCGGCGTTGCGGAGCGCCGCGACCGCGGCCGCCTGCGTCAGGGCGCTCAGGTGGTACGGGAGCCGCACGAGACGCAGCGCGTCGATGAACGCCGGGTCGGCCGCCAGATAGCCGACGCGCGCCCCGGCGAAGGCGAACGCCTTGCTCATGGTGCGCGAGACGGCGAGACGGGGACGCCCCTCCAGCAGCGTGAGCGCGGACGACGCGTCCCGCGGTGCGAACTCCTGATAGGCCTCGTCGACGATCACGACGCCGCGGGCGGCGTCGTAGACCGCTTCCACCACGTCCAGCCCGAGCGGGGTCCCTGTCGGGTTGTTGGGCGAGCAGAGGATCACGATGTCGGGGTCGGCGTCGCGCACCTGCTGGGCCGCGTCCTCGGGCGTGACGGTGTAGTCGGGCTGCCGCGTCCCGGCGATCCAGGACGCTCCCGTGCCCTTGGCGATGAGCGGGTACATCGAATAGGTCGGGCTGAACCCGAACGCCGTGCGGCCCGGGCCGCCGAAGGCCTGGAAGATGTGCTGCAGCACCTCGTTGGAGCCGTTGCCGGCCCAGATCTGCTCCGCCGTCAGACCGTGGCCGAGATAGCCGGCGAAAGCCTCCCGCAGCGTCGTGAACTCGCGGTCCGGGTAGCGGTTCACGTCCCGGATCGCCACCGCGATGTCGTCCAGGATGTCGCTGGCGACCGCGTCCGGAACCGGATGCGTGTTCTCGTTGACGTTCAGCGCGACCGGAAGGGGCGCCTGCGGGGCCCCGTACGGCGTGAGTCCGCGCAGATCGTCGCGGAGCGGGAGATCATTGAGGGAGAAGGTCACCCTTCCCATGTTAAGAGCCGCACGCGGCATCGAGGTCATCGTGACGACGGAAGAACCGCGGGCACCGAGGGCCTCCCGACGTCAGTCGGTGTAGCGAGCCGGGAGCGCGAGCTCCTGGCCGACCTGCAGCTCGCCGCCACGGAGCAGGTTCATCCGGCTGATCTCACCGATGACATCGCGCGGATCGGCCTCGGGGGCGATCGCACTCGCGATGGACCACAGGGTGTCGCCGGGCATGACCGTCACCGTCTCGACGGCAGCGGCCGGCGCATCGGCGCCCGACGCGATGGCGCTGCCACCGCTGATGGCCGCGAACGCGATACCGGCGGCGAGCGGGATCGAGGCGAGAGCGAGCAGGGTGCGGCGGCCTCGCGCCGTGATCCGCAGCCGGGTGGCCGGACGGGCCGATGCCGGAAGGGCGGTCGCGGTGCTGAGGCTGATGCTGCTCATGTCTGCTCCTTAGCTGTCCCGGTGCCGTCGGCCCGGGGAGGTTGGCGTAGCTTTCGCATCCGCGTCTCGGCCGGGAGGCGTGGATGCGAAGCTACGTTCCGAAGATATCTTCGATTTCGAACATCTGTCAAGCTGTCTTCGAAAGCCGGATCGGGGAATCGACCGACACGCTCGAACAGATCTTCCAGATCGGCGCTCTTCTCGGATACGGTTTCGATAAGGACACCCCACCACGGGCCACCGACATTCGAAGCGGCACGTCGGATCACGCACTGAAGGAGCACCATGAGCGACACCTCAGCCCTCGAATCCGAGGCGCCGCGCACCCGCCGTCGCAAGAGCCTCAGCCCGAAGCAGATGGCGATCCTGGAGGTCATCCAGACCTCGATCGCGCAGAACGGCTACCCGCCGAGCATGCGCGAGATCGGCGACGCCGTCGGGCTGAAGTCGCTGTCCAGCGTCACGCACCAGCTCGGGCAGCTCGAGCTCAGCGGCTACCTCCGCCGCGATCCCGGCAAGACCCGGGCGATGGAGGTCCTCATCGACCTCCCCGGCACCGGAGCCGAGAATCCCGCCGACGTCGCGACCCCCGTCGGCGACGCCGCCCTGGTCCCCCTCGTCGGCCGCATCGCCGCCGGTGTGCCGATCACCGCCGATCAGCAGGTCGAGGAGATCTTCCCCCTTCCCCGGCAGCTCGTGGGCAAGGGCGATCTCTTCATGCTCAAGGTCTCCGGCGAATCGATGATCGACGCCGCCATCTGCGACGGGGACTGGGTCGTGGTCCGGTCGCAGAACACCGCGGAGAACGGCGAGATCGTCGCCGCCATGCTCGACGGCGAGGCCACGGTGAAGGTGCTCCGCCGCCGCGACGGACACACCTGGCTGCTCCCCCGGAACTCCGCGTTCGAACCGATCCTGGGCGACGAGGCCGTGGTGCTCGGCAAGGTCGTCGCCGTCCTCCGAGCGGTCTGACACGTACGACGAAGGCCCTCCCGGATCACCGGGAGGGCCTTCGTCGTACAGGGGACGTCAGGCCGTGACGGCGACGTCCGCGCGGACCCGGTGGGTCGCCTCGACGATGTTCCGGAGCGAGGCCGTGGTCTCCGCGTAACCGCGGGTCTTCAGACCGCAGTCGGGGTTCACCCAGAGCTGACGGAGCGGGATCTCGTCGACCGCGCGGCGCAGCAGCGACTCGACCTCCTCGACCGTCGGCACGCGCGGCGAGTGGATGTCGTACACGCCCGGGCCGATGCCGTGATCGAAGCCGACCTCGGCGATGTCCGCGACGACCTCCATGCGGCTGCGCGCGGCCTCGATCGAGGTGACGTCCGCATCCAGCGCCCGGATCGCGTCGATGACGACGCCGAACTCCGAGTAACAGAGGTGCGTGTGCACCTGCGTCGCCGCGGCCGCGCCGCCCGTGGCCAGGCGGAACGAGGCGACCGACCAGTCGAGGTACGCGGGCTGATCGGCCTGCTTGAGCGGCAGCAGCTCGCGCAGCGCCGGCTCGTCGACCTGGATGACCTGGATGCCCGCCGCCTCGAGGTCGGCGATCTCCTCACGCAGCGCGAGCGCCACCTGGTTGGCGGTCTCGCCGAGAGGCTGGTCGTCGCGGACGAACGACCACGCGAGGATCGTGACCGGGCCCGTGAGCATGCCCTTCATGTGCTTCGCGGTGAGCGACTGGGCGTACGCCGACCAGGCCACCGTGATGGGCGCCGGCCGGGAGACGTCTCCCCACAGGATGGAGGGACGGGTGGCCCGGGAGCCGTACGACTGCACCCAGCCGTGCTCGGTGACCGCGAACCCGTCGAGATGCTCCGCGAAGTACTGCACCATGTCGTTCCGCTCCGGCTCGCCGTGCACGAGCACGTCGAGCCCAAGGTCCTCCTGCAGCGACACGACCGCGGCGACCTCGCGGCGCAGGAACTCCTCGTAGTCGTCCTGGGGCACCTCGCCGCGCAGGAACTGGGCCCTGGCCCGCCGGATGTCACCGGTCTGCGGGAACGAGCCGATCGTCGTCAGCGGCAGCGCGGGAAGGCCGAGCGCCTGCTGCGCCTCCTCCCGCTCCGGGTACGGTGCGCGGGCGAAGTCGGCGTCGGTGAGGGAGCGGGACCGGACGGCGCCGTCGCGGACGCCGGGTGCCGACAGGCGGTCCTGCAGCGCGGCGGTCGCGGCATCGAGCTCGGCGGCGATCGCCGCGCGCCCCTCGGCCAGACCGCGGGCGAGGACGACGACCTGCTGCACCTTCTGATCCGCGAACGCGAGCCACGACACGAGGCGCGGGTCCAGGGCGGTCTCGTCCTCGACGTCGTGCGGCACGTGCAGCAGCGAGGTGGACGTCGCGGCCGACACCGGCGCGCCCAGAGCGCGGAGCGCCTCCAGGGAGGCGAACGCCGCAGCGAGGTCGCCCCGCCAGATGTTGTGCCCGTCGACCACACCGCCGACGAGGGTCTTGCCCTCCAGCCCGGGCACGGCGTCCGGGACGACGCCACGCACGAGGTCCACGGCGATCGCCTCGACGGGAGCGGCGGCCACGGTGGCGAAGGTGTCGCCGAGGCTCGCGTACGGCGCCGCGATGAGGAGCGCGGGCCGATCGGCGGCGCCGCCCAGGGCCGCGAGTGCGTGCTCTGCGGCGGACGCCAGCTGCGTGGTCGAGGCCGGCAGCGACTCGCTCACGAGCGCGGGTTCGTCGAGCTGCACCCACTCGGCCCCGGCGGCACGCAGCCGGGCGAGCAGGTCGGCGTACACCGGGAGGAGGTCATCGAGGCGCGACAGCGGATCGAAACCCTCCGGCGCGGCGTCCGAGGCCTTCGCCAGGGCCAGGAGCGTGACCGGTCCGACGATCACCGGGCGGGTGACGAACCCGTCCGCGACCGCCTCCGCGACCTCCCGCACCAGCCGGTCGCCGGAGAGGGAGAACACCGTCTCCGGTCCGATCTCGGGCACGAGGTAGTGGTAGTTCGAGTCGAACCACTTCGTCATCTCGAGCGGCGCCCTGTCGCCCTCGCCCCGGGCGATGGTGAACAACGCGGAGAGTCCGATCGTCCCGTCGGCCTCGCGGAGGTCGTCGAAGCGCGCCGGGATGGCCCCGACCGTGACGGCGGCGTCCAGGACCTGGTCGTAGTACGAGAAGGACTCCGGGATGGCCGAGTCCGTGCGGCCGAGACCGAGGGCGGCGAGACGCTCGCGCGTCGCCCGACGCAGGTCTGCAGCGGTCCGCTCCAGCTCCTCCTCGTCGATGCGTCCGGCCCAGAACGCCTCGACGGCCTTCTTCAGCTCGCGGCGGCGGCCGATGCGGGGATAGCCGAGGATGGTGCCCTCGGGGAATGCGGTCATGATGTTTCCTTTCGGCGGGGTCTAGTGCCGGAGCGCCGGGAGGATGCCGGCTTCGGCGAGGACGGTCAGGACGGTCTCGTGCTGGTTGAAGGCGTAGAGGTGCACGCCGGGGGCGCCGCCGGCGACGACATCGGCCGCGAGGCGCGCGGCCCACGTGATCCCGATCTCCCGACGCCCCTCCGCCGTGGGCTCGACATCGAGGGCGATCGCGAGTTCGCTCGGCAGGTCCTCCCCCGTCAGCTCCAGCACGCGGGCCAGCCGGGCCGGTGACGTGATCGGCATGATGCCGGGGAGGATCGGGATGGTGACGCCGCCCGCCCTGGCGCGCTCGACGAAGGCGAGGTAGTCGTCGGGGTGGAAGAACAGCTGCGTGATCGCGAAGGTCGCACCAGCCGCCTGCTTCGCGAGCAGTGCCTCGACGTCCTGCGTGCGGTGCGTCGCCCGCGGGTGCCCCTTCGGGAAGGCCGCGACCGCGATGTCCACCTTCTGCCGGGGCGCCACGAGCGCGGCACCCGGAAGGCCCGGTACCGGGGATTCCCGATAGGGCGCGCGTTCGGCCTGCACGCGGTCGATGAGCTGCACGAGCTGGGCGGCGCTCTCCAGGTCTCCCAGGAACGGTTCGGTCTGCCCGGCGGGCGGATCGCCGCGGAGGGCGAGGAAGCGGAGGATCCCGGCGTCGAGGAACTCGCGGATGAGGGCGGTCGCCCCGGCGTAGGTGTTGCCGACGCAGGTGAGGTGCGCGAGGGGCTCGACGTCGGTGTGCTCCCGGATGAAGCGCAGCACGTCGAGCGAGCGGCCTCCGGTCGACCCGCCGGCACCGTAGGTCACCGAGAGGAACTCGGGCCCGGCCGCGGCGAGGCGGCGGACGGTGTCGTGCAGCGCCTCCTGGCTCGACTCCGACCGAGGCGGATAGAGCTCGAAGGAGAACGGCACACGGGAGGCGTCGATCGTGGAAGACATCTTCACTCCAGGGGACAGGGGCCGGGGTCCGCGCACGACGAAGAGCACGTCGTTCGCGGGCGGGTGCCGGGCTCGGCTGTCGCTCCACGCCCGGAGGGGACCGGGCGTTTCCAGAAACCTAGAACACCGCCTCGCCCGCCCGCACGAGTGTGACGTCGTGTGTCACCGCCCATAGGCTCGAGGCATGTCCTCCCCGTTCGGTTCCTGGTCCTCCCCCTTCACCGCCGCGGCCGTCGCCGGGGCGTCCCCGCGCATCGACGGCGCCCGCTTCGTGGGCGACGAGGTGTGGTGGGGCGAGTCCGTCCCGGCGGAGGGCGGACGGGTGACGGTGCGCAGCTCGACGGGCGCGGAGATCCTCCCCGCCCCGTGGAATGCGCGCTCCCGCGTGCACGAGTACGGCGGGGGCGCGTGGACGGCCGAGGGCGACACGCTGTACTTCGTCTCGGGCGCCGACCAGCGCGTGCATCGGATGGATCGGGGGGCGGAGCCTCAGCCCCTCACCGCCGCCGGTCCCTCGCACGGTGGGCTGCGCGTGCAGGGTGGCCGTCTGTTCGCCGTGCGGGAAGACCTCTCGGCCGTGCCGCACCGCCGCGCGATCGTGGAGATCCCGCTGGACGGATCCGCCGCGGACGATCCGGCCGCGGTGCGCGTGATCGCCGAGGGCCCCGGATTCTTCGCGCACCCGGCACTGTCTCCCGATGGCACCCGTGTCGCCTGGGTCGAGTGGCAAGCCGACAGCATGCCGTGGGAGAGCGCCGCGCTCGCGATCGGATCGCCGACCGGCGGGACGGTGACGCACGTCCCCACGTCGGCGGCCCTGCAGCCGGAGTGGGCCGGCGACGACGCCCTCGTCTTCGCGGACGACGCCACGGGACGCTGGCAGCTCCAGCTCCTCCCCCTGGACGGCCTCCGCGCCGGGACGCCGCGGGCCCTGACCTCCTCGGACGCCGACACCGGATACGGGCTCTGGGTGCTCGGCAACCGCTGGTTCCAGGTGCAGGAGAACGGAGCCGTCGTGGCCGTCCGCACGAACGGGCGCGACGCCGTGCAGATCGTGTCCCCGGACGGCTCCGTCCGACCGCTCGCGGTGCCCGGCGACGGGCACCTCAGCGTCGACGACGTCTCCGGCTCGCGGGTGCTGCTGAGCGGGGACGGCTCGACGGTGACGTCCGGCGTCTGGAGCGTCGACACCGACACCGGCGATGTGGAGACCGTCACCGGTGGCCTCCCCGTCGACCGCGACTGGATGCCGGGCGCGCAACAGCTCGTCGTGGAGGGCGCGCACGGTCCGGTCCACGCCTTCGCGTATCCCCCGGCCTCCCCCGAGGCCACCGGGGTCGACGGCGAGCTGCCGCCCTACGTCGTCCTCGTGCACGGCGGACCGACCGCGCACGTGACCGGTGCCGCCTCCGCCTCGATCGCCTTCTTCACGAGCCGCGGCATCGGGGTGCTGGACGTGAACTACGGCGGGTCCACCGGATACGGACGCGCGTATCGGGACCGTCTCCAGGGCCAGTGGGGCGTCGTCGACGTGGACGACGTGATCGCAGCCGCCCGGGGCCTCGCCGAGGCCGGGCTCGCCGACCCCGCCCGCATCGCGATCCGCGGCGGATCCGCCGGCGGATGGACGGTGCTTTCGGCGCTCGTCCGCGGCGGGACGTTCGCCGCGGGCATCAGCCGTTACGGCGTCGCGGACCTGCGCATGCTGGCCGCCGAGACCCATGACTTCGAGGCGTCGTACCTCGATGGCCTGGTGGGCCCCCTCCCCGCTACGGAGGACGTGTACATCGAGCGCTCGCCCCTCACGCACGCCGACCGGATCGACGTGCCCGTGCTCCTGCTGCAGGGCGGGGAGGACCGCGTGGTGCCGCCGTCCCAGTCCGAGGCGATCCGCGACGCCCTGGCGGCGAACGGGATCGACCACGAGTACGTGCTCTATCCGGGCGAGGGCCACGGTTTCCGCAGCGCGGAGACGATCGTGGACGCCCTGGAGCGGGAGCTGGCCTTCCTCGGCCGGGTGTTCGGCTTCACGCCGAGCCTCTGAGCGGCTACTCGCCCATGCGGTTGCGCAGGCGCATCGCGCGCTCGGCTTCCCTGGAGTCCTGACGCTCGCGGAGGGCCTGCCGCTTGTCGAACTCGCGCTTGCCCTTCGCGAGGGCGATCTCGACCTTGGCGCGGCCGTCCGAGAAGTACAGCTTCAGGGGGATGAGCGTGTATCCCCCGGCGGAGACGGCGTGCGCGAGCTTCGCGATCTCCTCCCGGTGCAGGAGGAGCTTCCGGATGCGCTTGGCCGAGTGGTTCGTCCAGTGCCCCTGCGAGTACTCCGGGATGTGCACGGCGTCCAGGAAGACCTCGTTGCCCTTCACGAACGCGTAGCCGTCGCTGAGGTTCGCGCGCCCCTGGCGCAGTGACTTGACCTCGGTGCCGGTGAGCACCATCCCCGCCTCGTACGACTTCTCGATGTTGTAGTCGTGACGCGCGCGACGATTGGTCGCGATGACCTTCTCCCCGCGTTCCCTGGGCATGATGATCTCCTGTGCTGTGATGCGATGGACGGCTCGACAGCGGATCGGTCGAGCAGCCTTTCAGAGTATCAGGTGCGCAGCCAGCGCCGGATCGCGAACCCGGCGGACAGGGCGGCGAGGACGACACCGATGCCGACCAGGACCGGGACCACGAGGATCGCATCCTGCATCGTCACCCACGTGGTGATGAAGGGCACACGTCCGCGCAGGTAGCCGTTCACGCCGAAGTGCATGCCAGCCACGACCGCCGCGCTGGCGAGGGCCGAGCCCAGGAAGGCGGCGAACACGCCCTCGAGCACGAAGGGTGTCTGGATGAAGCGGTTCGAGGCACCCACCAGGCGCATGATCCCGATCTCCTTCCGTCTCGCGTAGGCGGACAGACGGATGGTCGTACCGATCAGCAGGGTCGCGGCGATGAGCATGAGGACGGCGATACCGACGGCGATGTAGGTCGCCACCGTGAGCGCGGAGAACAGCGGTTCGAGGTACTGGAGCTGGTCCTGCACCTGTTCGACACCCGCCTGCCCGCTGAACGCCTCGGCGAGGACCTGCGACTGCCCGGGGTCTTTCATCGTGACGAAGAAGACCTCGAACGCCTGGTCCGGTGAGAGCACGCTGGCCTGCTCCTCGCCGACCTGCTCCACGAGCTTGGCGTAGGTCTCCTCCTTCGTGTCGAAGCTCACCGAGCTGATGAGCGGGGACAACGCGTCGCCCTCGAGCTGGGCGCGCACCGCGGCGACCTGCTCCTCGCTCGCGGCCCCGTCCACACAGGTGTCCGACTCCGAGACCGCCGAGCACATGTACACGGCGACCTGGGCACGCTCGGCCCAGTAACCCCGCATCACGCCGATCTGGGACTGCATGAGGATCGCGGCACCGACGAACGTCAGCGACACGAAGGTGACGAGCACGACGGAGATCACCATCGAGATGTTGCGCCGCAGGCCGACGAGGGCCTCGGTCAAGATCAGGCCGATTCTCATGAGGTCGGGCCCACTTCCTCGTCGTCCTGGTCGGACAGTCCGAGGCGGTCGGCGACGCCGAGTTCGGCGACATCCACCTCAGGGATCACGATCGGGTGGGTGCGCGGCGGCAGCGCGGCGGCGCGCTCGGCTGCCGGCTGCTCCGGTGCGGGCTGCTCCACGGCGTCGGGCGGCTCGACCACCCCGGCGTCCCGCTCGGGCTCGGGCGGCTCGACCACCTGCGGTCTCGGTTCGGCGGCGGGCTTGGTGACAGCGGGCGCCGCGGCGGCGGCCCGGCGCTGCGCGTCCAGCTCTTCGGCGAGGGCGGCGCGGACCACGGAGAGGTCGGCGGTCTGCCGCTGCACCTCCTGCACGGCGGTCAGGGCGGCGGCGGCGGCGGCACCGCGCACCTCTTCCGGCCCGAGGCGCGGGATGTTGGAGGTGTCGCCGTACCCGCCGTGCACCTCGTCGCGGACCATCTCTCCGTCACGGAGCTCGATGACGCGACGACGCATCTGGTCGACGAATCCGGCCTCGTGCGTGGCCATCAGCACCGTGGTGCCGCCGGCGTTGATGCGGGCGAGCAGCTGCATGATGTCGACGGAGGTCGCGGGATCCAGGTTTCCGGTGGGCTCGTCGGCGAGCAGCACCTGCGGACGGTTGACGAGGGCCCGGGCGATCGCGACGCGCTGCTGCTCACCGCCGGAGAGCTCGTGCGGCATGCGCTTCTCCTTGCCGTCGAGCCCGACGAGCGCGAGCGCCTCGGGGACGGCCTGCTGGATGAAGCCCCGCGAGGAGCCGGTGACCTGCAGTGTGAAGGCGACGTTCTGCGCGACCGTCTTGGAGGGCAGCAGCCGGAAGTCCTGGAAGACCGAGCCGATGTGGCGTCGGAAGTAGGGCACCTTCCGGTTGGCGAGGGCCCGCAGGTCGCGGCCGAGGACGGCGACACGACCGCTGGTCGGCACGTCCTCGCGCAGGATCAGACGCAGGCAGGACGACTTGCCGGAACCCGAGGCACCGACGAGGAAGACGAACTCCCCGCGCTGGACCTCGAAGTCGACACCGGACAGGGCGGGCTTCGACGTCCCGCGGTAGCGCTTCGTGACGTTCTCGAACCGAATCATGGCGATTCGAGCCTAAGCGCGGCACCGGCCGCGGCCGCGTGCGACACCCCGCGGCGCCGCAGGCGACATGGGTATTCCTCCCCGTCCTCCGACCACATCGGCGTCCCTCCCCGCTGCTATACATGGAGTGTCGACTCGCGTCCATCGTGCGAGCGCACACACGGAGGGGACCCCCATGACGACACCTGCCGGCTGGTACGACGACGGTTCCGGGCGCCTGCGCTGGTGGGACGGCCAGCAGTGGACGGAGCACTTCGCACCCGACACGACCGCTGCGGCGACCGACGAGGCGGTCGCGGAGACCACCCCCGCGGAGAGCACGCCCGCGGACAGCGCTTCCGCGGCCTCGGAGGACGCCGTCGCGAGCGTTCCCGAGGACGCGCCGCCCGCGAGCGTTCCCGAGGACACTCCGGTCGCCCCGATCGAGGAGGCCGCCGCGGCGTCTGCCACGGAGCCGTCCACCCCCGCGGCGGTCGCCGCGGAGCGCGAGATCGCCCCGGACGAGCCCGCGACCGACTTCATCGTCTCGCCCGAGCCCGCGCAGGACTGGACCGCGCCGGCCAGCGGCGCGCATGACCTCCCCGGGGCGGCGCCCGTGGTCCCGCCGGCGGCCGACGGCGGCCTGGCGACCGCGCCTCCGGCAGCGCCGGTTCCACCCGGCCAGAGCGCGTACTCCGGCCAGAGCGGCTATGCGGCGCCGGGCGCCTACCCGGGGCAGCAGAGCGCCGGCGGGTACCCGGGTCAGCAGAGCGCCGGCGGGTACCCGGGGCAGCCGTCGGCCGGCCAGTACCCGGGCCAGGCTCCCTATCCCGGGCAGCCGTACCCGGGCCAGCCGTACCCGGGCGCGACGACTGCTCCGGAAGGGCCGAAGAAGGTGTCCGTCCTCGGCCTGGTGGGCCTGGGGATCGCCGCTCTCGGTCTCATCCTCGCGTTCATCCCGCTCACCCTTCCGTTCGCGTGGTTCTTGCTCGCGGCCGGGTTCATCGTCTCGCTGATCTCGCTGTTCCTGAAGGGCACGAAGTGGCCGGGCATCACCGGCCTCGGGGTGTCCGTGCTCGGCGGGATCGTCGCGATCATCGTGAGCATCGTCTTCGTCGTCACGGTCGCGAACTCCGTACGCCCGGACACCCTCCCTGACTTCGGCGACGGCACCGAGACGACCGCGCCGGACACCGACGGCGGCACGGGCGAGGTCTCCGAGGGGACGCTCGGCGAGGCCGTGACGGTTCCGCAGATGTCCGGCACCGCCGAAGTCACGATCCGGTCGGCCACGTGGGGCACATCCAACGGCTCCTCGTTCGAGGCCACCAACGGCGGATACCTGGTGCTGGATCTCGCGTGGGAGTCCCTCGACGGCACGACATACGTCAACCCGCTCTACTTCGCGGTCGAGACCGCGGACGGCACGGAGGGCGACTACGACATCTTCGGCGACGCCACCCTCGAGTCCGGGGAGCTCACGGCCGGCAAGTCCGCCGAGGGCACGATCTCGTTCGACGTCGCCCAGAGCTCGTCGTACGTCGTGGTCATCACCGACGAACTGCTGCAGGAGGTCGCCCGGGTGACCGTCGAGGCCACCGCGCGCTGACGCGCAGCGCTCCGCGCACGACGAAGGCCCCGGGGATTCCCCGGGGCCTTCGTCGTGGTGTCAGTCTTCGTCTTTGCGCTTGCGCCAGCGGATGCCCGCCGAGATGAAGTCGTCGAGGTCGCCGTCGAACACGGCGGCCGGGTTGCCGGATTCCTGTCCGGTGCGGAGGTCCTTCACGAGCTGCTGACCGTAGAGGAAGTAGGAGCGCATCTGGTCGCCCCAGCTCGCGGTGATGTTGCCCGCGAGCTCCTTCTTCTTGGCGGCCTCCTGCTCCTTCTGCAGCAGAAGGAGGCGGTTCTGCAGCACGCGCATCGCCGCGGCGCGGTTCTGGATCTGCGACTTCTCGTTCTGCATCGACACGACGATGCCGGTCGGGAGGTGCGTGATGCGCACCGCGGAGTCGGTGGTGTTGACCGACTGCCCACCGGGACCGGAGGAGCGGAAGACGTCCACCCGGATGTCGCTCTCGGGGATGTCGACCTCGGTCGCCTCTTCCATGAGCGGGATGACCTCGACGGCGGCGAACGACGTCTGGCGCTTGTCCGCGGAGCCGAACGGGCTGATGCGCGCGAGGCGGTGGGTCCCGGCCTCGACGGAGATCGTGCCGAAGGCGTAGGGCGCGTCGATCTCGAAGGTCGCGGACTTGATGCCGGCGCCCTCCGCGTACGAGGTGTCCATGACCTTCACGGGGTACTTGTGGCGCTCCGCCCAGCGCAGGTACATGCGCATGAGCATCTCGGCGAAGTCGGTGGCGTCGTCGCCGCCGGCACCGGAGCGGATCGTGACGATCGCGCTGCGGTCGTCGTACTCGCCGTCGAGCAGCGTCTGCACCTCCAGCTGGTTGATGAGGTCGGTGAGCGTCTGCAGCTCCTTGCGCGCCTCGATCGCCGACTCCTCGTCGCCCATCTCGTTCGCCAGATCGACGAGCACCTCGAGGTCATCGAGGCGCTGGGCGATGCCGGTGATGCGGGCGAGCTCCGACTGGCGGTGGCTCAGGGCGCTGGTGACCTTCTGCGCGTTCTCGGTGTCGTCCCAGAGGTCGGGCGCGCCGGCCTCTTCGCTGAGCCGCGCGATGTCCTCGCGGAGACGGTTGACATCGACGACCTCGCTGATGTCGCCGAAGGTGTGCCTGAGCGCCTGGATTTCGGCGGAGAGATCTAGTTCGAGCATGACACCTCAGCCTAACGTGCCGCCCGCTCCTGCGGGGACGGCGGTGTCGGGGGCCCGACACCGGGCGGAGTAGCGTGAGGGACGTGAGCAGTGCATCCACGGTCCTCCGTCAGTTCGGGCCGATGGTGTACCTGCCGACCGTCCTCTTCTCGCTCGGCGAAGGGGCAGTGATCCCGCTCATCCCCGTGATCGCCGCGTCGATGGGGGCGGATGTCGCTTTCGCGGCCCTCGTCGCCTCGGCGCTCGTGGTCGGCCAGCTCTGCGGCAACCTGCCGGCGGGATGGGCGGTGGGACGCATCGGCGAGCGCTTCACGATGGTGATCGCGGGCGGCATCGCGATCCTCGCGGCCGCCGGGATGGTGTTCGCACCGTCGCTCGGGGTCCTCGCGGCGTCGGTGTTCCTCCTCGGCCTGTGCGCCGCCGCTTTCGGACTGGCGCGGCATGCGTTCATGACCACCCGGGTGCCGCTGGCGTTCCGCGCCCGATCGCTCTCCCTGCTCGGCGGGAGCTTCCGTCTGGGCATCTTCATCGGACCGTTCGTCTCCGCGGGGCTCCTCCAGCTCTTCGGCACCGAGGCCGCGGCCATCTGGTTCTTCCTCGCCTGCCTCGTGGTGATGGTGGTGCTGGTGCTCTTCGGGCCCGATCCCGAGAAGACCGTGGCGCCTCTGCGCACGACCGACCGGTTCGTGGAGGACAGCGGTGAGGCCGTGAGCGGATCGATCCCGACGATCGAGCGGGCGGGCATCTTCCAGACGATGTGGCGGCAGCGCGGTGTGCTCGGCCGGCTGGGGCTCGCCGCCGCGTCTCTCTCGGCGCTGCGCTCGGCTCGACAGGTGGTCCTGCCCTTGTGGGGGCTCTCGCTGGGCCTCGACGCCTCGACCATCGCGCTCGTCGTCGGCGTCTCCGGAGCGATCGACTTCGCCCTGTTCTATGCGAGCGGGCAGGTGATGGACCGCTTCGGTCGGCTCTGGGCGGCGATGCCCGCGATGGTGCTGATGGGCGCCGGGTTCCTCGCCCTGTCGGTCACACACGACCTCGATTCCGCGGTGCTCTGGTTCGGCATGTTCGCGGCCGTGCTCGGGGTCGGCAACGGACTGTCGAGCGGCATCCTGCTGACCTTGGGGGCGGACGTGGCGCCCCGACGCGACCCCGCGGCCTTCCTCGGCTCGTGGCGGACCCTGACCGACGCCGGTGGCGCGGTGGCCCCGCTCCTCGTCTCCGGCATCACGGCGATCGCGTCCCTGTCGTTCGCGGCGGGAGCGATGGGCGTGATCGGGCTCGTCGGCGCGGCCGGATTCCTCCGCTGGATCCCCCGGTTCGTGCCCCGCACTCCCCCGGGCGCCCCGGCCCCGCCGGAGGGCGACTGAGCGATCGCGCGCCTACGGGGCTCGATACACGTTCCGAGAGATGGGCACCGCCTCCGCCGGGACCGCGCCTCCGTCGGGAATGACCCAGTACGTCTCATCGCCGAAGGAGTAGGTGCCGCCGCTTCCGCATGCGCTGAACCAGCGGTCGCCGGACGACGTCAGGAAGCAGATCGGATGCTCTTCGCCGTGCGCGACCCACACATCCGCGTCACCGCTGGCGCCGACCCAGCGCGCGCTGTCGACCTCGAACCCTTGGAGCACATTCGCGGGAAGGCCGGCGGGGAGCTCGATGCCCGTCGACGCCGCGCTCGTCAGATCGGAGAAACCTCCGCCTGACCCCGCGCACCCGCTCGTCCCCACGACGAATAGCGCGGCAACCAGAGCCAAGACCGTCCGGGGCAGGTTCATATCGCGTCATTTCGCACACATGGAAGATATCAAACACCTCACACGAAGACACTCGGATGTCATCACGAATCGTCGCCATCGTCCCCTGGGAGCGCATTCCCGCCGGAGAGCGCGACAGCCACGAATCAGCGCAGAGCCGTGCGACTCGTCGCGGTCGCCTGCAGTGTCATCCCGTCGGGGACGAAGGGCGAGATCAGCGGCGGGTGCCAGACCGCCGCGACCGTGACGCGGGCGCTGACGCCGTCAGGCGTGCCCGCCTCGACGACGGTCGCCTCGAAGCCGGCGTCGCTGACGAGCGGACGCGCCTCCGCCGAGACCCCGTCGTCGGTGAGCGCGGCCTGCGGCGTCTCCCCCACCACCTGCACCGTGAACCCGTCGGCGCCGGCGAGCGCCGCCGCGTCGGCGAGCCCGTCCAGGCGCTTCTGCGCGACGTAGAGATCCGTCGCACAGGCACAGACGAAGATCACGGCCAGCGCGAGCAGGAGATACCCGAGGACGAGGAGAAGGACGCTCCCGTCGTCGGCATCCGCCGCACTGCCGGCCCGTCCGAGAACACGCACTCTCATCCGTCGCTCCCCCGCCGGGACACCTTCTGCACCGACACGGCTTCGACCGGGACCGATACGGCTTCGTCCAGACCGAGCACGCTCGGGACCAGCGGCAGCGCCACCCGCGTCGAGACCGTCACCCGCACCGTCGCTCCCGCCGTGGGGCATGCCGTGCTCCGCGGGGTGCAGGTGACGGCGACCTCGATCGCGTCGGGGTCGAGGCCGTACTCGTCGATGATCCCTGCCAGCACCTGCTCGCCGCGTTCGGCACCCTGCGCGGTGGTCGGCGCCGCCGCGAGGGCCCGGGCGGCCTGACGCGCGGCGGCTTCGACGCCCAGGGATTGCTCCTGCACTGCGCCGATCGCGATCACGAGGTAGAGGAGCGGGACGAGCAGCAGGACGCCGACCGCGATGAACTCCAGCGAACTCGAACCCGCCTCATTCCGCATCGAACGACTCCGCCGGGGCCTGGGCCTCCACCTGCAGTCCGGCAGGCACCCCGAGCAGCCCGAACACCGGAAGCGTGGCACGGATGCACACCTCGACGGTGCCCTTCTCGCCCTGCCGGGACGGCGCGACGGTGATGTCGTCCGCATACGAGGCACCGACCGCGCGGCGGATGACCTCGCGCGCCCGCTCCTCCCCCTCCTGCGTGGTGGTGTCGGCGAGAGCCGCGTAGTACGCCCCCTCGACGGCCGCGTCGTGGAGGACGTTACGCACGTAGATCGCGAAGGCCAGCTGCAGCACCGCGAGGGTGAGGGCGGTCAGCAGCGTGCCGACCAGCACGAACTCCACCGGGTTCGACCCGCGCTCGTCGAGGGCGGCGGACAGCCGCACGTCAGAGCCCCGACACCCGCTGGATGGCCTGTTCGAACAGCGACGTGAGCGCCGGGCCCGCGACCGCCCAGATGAGTACCACGAGTCCCGCGGTCATCAGCGTGACAAGCACCCATCCCGGGACGTCGCCCCGTTCATCGTCGTGGAAGGCACGGAGAAGCGAACGCGCGCGAGAGATCATGCGGACAGTGTGCCCCGGGGGTCACCACCTCCGCGGACGTTATCCACAGGGCAACACCCACCGGCCCGGCGGCCCAGGCCGACCCCGGGCGAGCCCGTCATCACGCGTCCTCACCGTTCATCGGCCGCGCACGCTCGGTCAGATGTTCGGCTTCGTCCACCGCATGTCTGTCTCCGGCTCTGACCGTGACACTCGCCCGCTCGACGGAACACACCGCGAACCACCGCCTGTCGCCTTCATGCGAGCGACCGAGCGCGCGGCGGATGACCTCGCGCGCCCGCTCCTCCCCCTCCTGCGTGGTGGTGTCGGCGAGAGCCGCGTAGTACGCCCCCTCGACGGCCGCGTCGTGGAGGACGTTGCGCACGTAGATCGCGAAGGCCAGCTGCAGCACCGCGAGGGTGAGGGCGGTCAGCAGCGTGCCGACCAGCACGAACTCCACCGGGTTCGACCCGCGCTCGTCGAGGGCGGCGGACAGCCGCACGTCAGAGCCCCGACACCCGCTGGATGGCCTGTTCGAACAGCGACGTGAGCGCCGGGCCCGCGACCGCCCAGATGAGTACCACGAGTCCCGCGGTCATCAGCGTGACTATGTCCTGATGCCGGAGCCGAGGCGGGCGCGCCGCACCTCGGCCTCGTCGAACCTTAGTCGTTGGCGATGAGTGCGTCGTGTCCTGGGAGATGGGCGGGGCGGGAGAAGGTCACCGATTCGGCGAGGTCCGCGACTGCCGCTGCGCGTCGCTGTTCAAGCTCGGTTGCTTCGCTGAACCGGAGTGCGGCCAGTTCTCGTTCGGCGCGCAGGTTGAGAGTGATCGCGGCGAGGTGGTCTGCGATGACATTGGCGAGACCGTCGCGGAGTTCTTCAAGGTTGGTGTTGGCGATCTCGAGGCGTCGGTCTGATACGCGGAGTTCGACGGTGGGGAACCCGGATGACTTCAGGTAGTCGCGGGTCGACGCGTCGTGGATCGCGGCGACCTCGTCGCGGTCCGCTTGACGTGTGAACACCGCCTCGACGGTATAGCGGTCGGGAGCGTTGTCTGTCATCAGTGTCGCCGGCAGCGAGCCGACCAGGACGGAGCCGAGGCCGAGCGGGGAGTCGTTCTTCAGTTGTGTACCCATTTGCTGACCGTACGCCCTGAAGATGTGCGCGTTCACAGACTGCTCGGAGTATCGGAGCGGGACGGCTCTAGCGTGGACGGCTGAATGGTGACACAGTAAGGTCATCCCCACACAGCGATCGACCGGGTTGCGCCTCTTGGCACGGGTTTCCGTGGAGAAACCAAGCAGAGGAAACCCGACCATGGGTAAGTTCATCTACGAAAACGGGCCGCGCGTCGACATCGACGACCGCGCCCTCACCCACATTCAGCTCGTCATCACCGCGAAACTGCGCCGCGGAGAACCTCTCCCTTTCTCATGGAAAGACGACGCGAGTCTCGGTGGAGGACGAACCACGGTGTGGATCCACGCGGCCTCCTCAATGGTGTTCAAGTACACAGTCGCAGCCCACTCGTCCATCAACCGCTCATGGGTCGATGCACTCGCATTTACGGCGAACTCCCCCTCCGGCATGTACCTGACACCGGAGCCCCGAGAGGGCACGACACTGGACGACGACCTGAAGACCGCCTCGCACAAGTAACCCCCCTCACCGGGTGATGTGAGGGTCATAGCGTCGCGCGCATGGGAGAGCAGACGGTGGTGCAGACGGAGATCGTCGTCGTTGGATCTAGCTTCATCCTCGCGTCATCGCATGACGCGGAAGCACTCCGAGTGCGCAATCAGAACAGCGGCGACGTCCATGGGTGACTTTGTGGAGTTCGTTGCCGCGGGTAACCGTGGAGTGAGCACACTTGTCACGCCCAGCAGCCGCGTTGCGATCATCGCCGAACAAGTCACGCGCGACTCTGCTGCGTCATCGTGCCGCACTCCCGCAGGTTATGCTCCGAGCGCTATGAGCGCCGCACGAGGATGACGATCGGGTATGGCCTCTCGAGATTGTCGTCGCGATCGGCGCCGGCCCGGCACTCTTGCCGAGCGGTTGAGTCGGTGGTCTGCAGACGCCGGGATTCCGGCAAGCGTCGCGCGACGACGAAGCCACCCCTCCCGCATCTGTGCGACCTCGACCAGGGTATCGCTCTCGTCATTAGGGTGACTCCTGTCTGGTGACACCGCGCCCTCCTGACTGTCGCCAGGAGGGCGTCGTGAGCTGATCGCTCAGCAGCAGGGAATGCCCCCGCAGCACGGTTCGGTCTCGGTCATCTCGTCACCTCCCTCGGTTGACTCCGATGTCACTTGGTCAAGCTCAAGAGAAGCTGGCGCACACGCGTCTCGATCTCGTCTCGGACCGATCGGACGAAGGCAATATCTCGCCCCGCTGGGTCCGAGAGCTCCCAGTCTTCGTAGCGCTTTCCCGGAAAGATCGGGCACGCGTCGCCGCACCCCATAGTGATCACGGCGTCCGCGTCGCGGACGTCCTCCGTGAGGAGCATCTGTGGCACCGCTTGAGAGATGTCGATCCCCTTCTCGCGCATGACTTCGACTGCAGCAGGGTTGATCTGTTCACCAGGCTCGGACCCGCCTGATCGAACTTCTACCGTCCCGCCGCTGAGCGCCCGCGCGAAGCCGGCGGCCATTTGGGAGCGCCCGGCGTTATGCACGCAGACGAACAGGACGGTGGGCTTATCACTCACGCGAAACTCCTTAGATCGATGATCTTCGATGTAAGCCTGAATCAATACATCGACGTTTGTCAATGCATATGGGATGATGAAGGTGTGACAACGACCGACCTGCTGCCCCTCCGCGACCTCGCGGCCTGCTGCTCGCCGGTCGCGGGAAGCCCCATCGATCCTTCTACCGCCGAGCAGGCGGCGCTCGCATTGAAAGCCATAGCCGATCCCGCGCGGCTTCGAATCCTCTCAATGGTTGCCGTGCACATCGATCGTGAAGCCTGTGTCTGTGACCTCACCAAGCCCCTCGGCCTGCAGCAGTCGACGGTCTCTCACCACCTGCGCATCCTCGTGAACGCCGGGCTTCTGTCTCGAGAGAAGCGAGGAACCTGGGCCTACTACAGCCTCAATCCGGGCGCACTCGACTCCATCTCAGGGATTGTCGGCAACCTCGGTGCCCCCGTTCAGGGCGGCGTCTGACCAGGGTGTACCCCCGGTCATCAGTGTGAATAGTGCTAGATCCCTGCGTGGGGATCAGAGCAGAGTCGCAAACGGCGCACGCTCGAAGACTACCCCTCCGAATTTGCCCCCGCCTGTTCATCGTTGGCGATGGCATCCCGTAGTTCTGAAAGGATCGGCCACGTCGCAAGTTCGGAGACGCCGACGATGCCACGCTCGCTAAGGCTCGCATAGAGTGCCCTGGCACGATCGATCTCGTCCAGCAGACAGTGCCGAACCAACACGAACTCGGCGGAGGACGAAGAGACGTCCCAGGCTTCGACGTCGGCTCGCACGGCTTCGATGCCGTGAAACATCTTTCGGGCGTGGTAAGAACTCGCCCGGATCATCTCGCGTGATCCGGCCTCGGGCACTAGATCTCGCACCCGCTCGTAAATCGGAGCCGCGGCCGCGTACCTACCGCCGACGAGGAACTCATAGGTGTCCTGGACCAGCGCAAGATCATCGTGCGCCCCGGCCGTGGCATCTGTCGCACGAACCGCGGTAACCGCAGCCTGGCAGAGGGAGATTGCGGCAACCGCCATGTCATCGAGGGTGACAAGCACCCATCCCGGGACGTCGCCCCGTTCATCGTCGTGGAAGGCACGGAAAACCGAACGCGCGCGAGAGATCATGCGGACAGTGTGCCCCGGGGGCCGCCACCTCCGCGGGCGTTATCCACAGGGCACCGCCCGCCGTCGATCCGGCTACGCGGACCCTGCGTCGACCGCACTGCGGGCGATGTCCCCGCTGACCTGAGCATCCAGCTCGCGGCCGAGCGAGTGGCACCCCCGCAGGAACGCCTCGCGCCATTCGGGCCGGACGCTCGCCTCGATGGCGCGCGCGTACGCGTCGCGCACCCGGTCGACGATCATCACCCCCTGCGGGGTGAGGCGCAGGAATGTGATGCGCCGATCCTTCGGGTTGCCGGATCTTTCGAGCAGCCCGCGCGACTCCAGCCGATCGAGCAGCGCGGTGACAGCTCCTCGACTCATCTGCAGGTAGGCGCCGACGGATTTCGGGGTCGCGGCCTCGTCGCCCGCCGTGGTCAGGCCGAGGTACTTCAGCACGCGTACGTCGGTCGGGTTCAGGCCGCTCTGCACGCCCACGTGCTGCACGACGCGCGCATGCTCGACCTGCATGCGGTGAAATCCGTCCACCATCTCCTCGATCGTGATCGGAACGCTCGGCGATTCCGAGGGCCTGTCATCGTCCACGGGAAGACCTTATACGAAAATCATACGTCTAGTCTTTCTAACAGTACGAAAGTCGAACTATGTGTAGACTTTCGTCCAGTCCCGATGGGTCCTCGCCACCGCGAGGTCCACCCGAACCCCGAACGAATGGAACCGTCATGGCTCGCTTTGCCGCTCTCCGCCCCTCCGCACGGACGGCCCGAATCACCACCCTCGCCGTGGTGCCGCTCGCCCTCCTGGCTTCGGGCCTGGTGGTGTCGCAGGCGTCGTACTCGGCCTTCTCCGCCAGCACGTCCGACGGCGGCAACGCCTGGTCCATGGGCTCCGTCGCGCTCAGCGACGACTCCGCTCAGGAGGCGCTGTTCTCCGCGAGCAACCTCAAGCCGGGGTCCGCCGACACGAACTGCATCGCGGTCACGTCGAGCGGATCCCTCCCGTCGGCCGTGCGCCTGTACGCGACGGATGTGCGGCAGACCGGCAACCTGGGGTCCTACGTGACGCTCCAGATCCGCCAGGGCACCGGCGGCGGCCACGGGACGTGCGCAGGCTTCACCCCCGCGACGACCTCGCCCGTGCTGTACAGCGGATCGTTGTCCAAGTTCGCCGGCGCGAGCACGTCGTACGCGACGGGCGTGGGCACCTGGCAGCCCACCGGCACCGCCGAAGAGACGGTGGTCTACGAGATCAGCTACGCCGTCTCCCCCGACGCCCCTTCCTCGGTCATGGGCGCCACGGCGTCGCTCGGCTTCACCTGGGAGGCGCAGAACCTCTGACCCATCCGGGACGAGGTCCGACACGAGCGGGGAGCACGGAGCATGGGGATCGACGAGAGCATCACGAGGACGGGCCGCACCGCGACAGCCCTCGCCTGGACGAGGCTCGTCGTCGTCACCGCGAGCCGTGGCCTCATCGCGATGGTGGCGGGCCTCGCCCTGTGGGCCGTCGGGCCGGCCCTGCTCGGCTGGCACGTGACGACGGTGTCCTCCGACTCGATGCGCCCCGCCATCGCGGCGGGGGACGTGGTCGCCGCTCGTCCGGCGGACGCCGATCAGCTGCAGGCCGGGCAGGTCCTGCTGTTCGCCGATCCCGACCATGCCGAGCGGCTGCGCCTGCACCGTTACGCGGAGAGCACGGCCGAGGGTGCGATCATCACAAAGGGTGATGCGAACCCGGAGGCCGACTCCTCCCCCGTCGACGCGTCCGACGTCATCGGTGTCGGTGTGCTGCGGGTGCCCCTGTTCGGCCAGCCCGTCGTCTGGGCGCAGACGCAGCAGTGGGTACCGTTCACCGCCACCACTGTCGTGCTGCTCGCGGCCCTCGTAGTCGCCGTCCAGCCCGCCGTGCGGCGCGGCGCCGTCCGTTCGGAGACACCACCCCCCGGTTGGCAGGCACCGCCGGACGACCATCGGCTGAGGTCGCACCGGCAGGGACCGGCGGGGATGCGACGCCGCCGCCGGGCCCGCCGACGGGGATCGACGGTCGTCGCGGCCGTGGCACTCGCCTCGATCGGCCTCGCGCTGGCGACGCCGATCTCCACGGCACACGCCGCGTTCGCGTCATCGACGGGGCAGCACACGACCCTCGCTGCGGCGGTGGCAGCGGCCCCACAGGGCCTGCAGTGCACGACCAATTCGGACCGGACGTCGACTGTCACGTGGGAGCACCCCGGCGGCGGCCAGAGCTTCACCCTGCTCGTCGACGGACGTCCGGCGGGCACCCTCGGACCCGACGCGCGAAGCGCCAAGATCTCCCTCTCGAGCCTCTTCTCCTGGTCTCGTCAGAAGATCTCGATCCGTTCCGATCTGGGCGGCTCGTGGACGGCGACGTCGAGCACCGTCAGCGTCAGCGTGTTCTCGTTCCTGGGACTCGGGTCGGTGCGCTGCGTGTGACCCCGCCTCCACCATGCACCGGCCGGGCGTTCTCGGGTGGTTCCCCCACCTCGTCCACGGTGTGTCCGCTGCAGGCCATGGTCGTCACGCGCGCCCGCTCGATGCGCGACACCGCGAACCATCGCATCGCGTCTCGCAGACGACACCATCCGACCAGATACCAGCGCCCGCTCGTGGAGGCGAACAGCACGGGCTCCACATCGCGCGCCGTGGTGACGCCGTCCTGTGCCGTGTAGCGGAGGCGGATCACCCGCTGTTCCGCCATCCCCTCCTCGAGCGCCGACCGGGTGGCGCGCGACGGCGCGGGAGGCGCCTGCACCCAGATACGCTCGGCGAGCTCATGGGCGTGTGCTCGCGTCGCGGGATCGAGGACGTCCATGATCTTGCGGATTCCGGCGGCCGCCAGGTCGGCATAGGGGGCGTCGGGTGCCGCGGACACCGCTGCCATGAGCGCCACAGCCTGAGTGGGAGAGAGCGTGACCGGCCGCAACGACCCGCCGTCCACGAGCCCGTACCCGCCGCCGGGACCGGGGCGGGACCAGAGGGGAGCGCCGCTGTTCTCCAACGCATCGAGATCGCGCTTCACGGTGCGCACCGACACCTCGAACTCTCGGGCCAGACGCTCGGCGGAGACACCCCGGGTGCCGCTGCGTCGCAGCGTCTCGGTGAGGGCATGCAGCCGTTCCGCACGCCTCATCCGTCGAACCTCATCGAATTCATGACATAAATAGTGACACGGGCTTGTCCTCCGGGGCTGCGAGGGTGGGGATATGACGACGACAGCGAACACTCCGCCCCTCCTCCTCATCGCCGGGCACTGGCTCGGAGGATGGGCATGGGACGAGACCAGGGAACACCTCCACGCCGACGGCCTCCGTGCCGTCGCGATGACTCTGCCCGGCCTCGACCCGGAAGACCCCGACCGGACCACGAGAACTCTCGACGACCAGGCCGCGGCGATCCGTGACGTCATCGCGCAGCATGGCGACCAGCCGGTGGTGCTCGTCGCGCACAGTGGTGCCAACGCTCCCGTCAGCCTCATCCTCGATCGGCATCCCGAGTTCGTCGCCCGGGTGGTGTGGGTCGACTCGGGCCCGGTGGCGAGCGGCAGCGTTTTCGCCCCTGACCTTCCGGAGGAGGTGCGAGAGGTGGCTCTCCCCCCGTTCGAGGTACTCGGGCAGCAGGCGAGCCTCGACGGCCTGAGCCCCGACGTCCTCACGCGATTCCGGACGCGTGCGGTGCCGGAGCCGGCGTCCGTGATGCGGGCGCCGGTCGTGCTCGACAACGACGCCCGCCATGCCGTTCCCACGACTCTGGTCTGCTGCTCCCTCTCGACCGAGCAGGTGCAGGCGTGGGCCGAGGCCGGCCACCCCATGTTCGCCGAGGTCGCCCTGCTCGAGAACGTCGAGATGATCGATCTCCCCACCGGGCACTGGCCGCAGTGGAGCCGGCCGCGCGACCTCGCCGACGTCATCCGAACGGCCGCGTCACGCACCCGCTGACCCGTGCCTCCACGGTCG
The DNA here is from genome assembly GCF_017939615.1 of Microbacterium sp. BLY. Taxonomy (NCBI): domain Bacteria; kingdom Bacillati; phylum Actinomycetota; class Actinomycetes; order Micrococcales; family Microbacteriaceae; genus Microbacterium; species Microbacterium sp. BLY. The sequence goes on along the minus strand of NZ_JAGKSR010000002.1, from coordinate 211,685 downwards.
GAAGGGGCGGCCTGACTCGCCCCCCCTTCCGGCTGTCGACAGGCGTCACACGGGAAGAACCTTTTACTCTTGCCGCGGTGATCGCACAACCCCGGGTTCGGTCACGAGGACGAGGGTTAGCCTGGCACGCATGCGCCCCGGACCTGACGACGAGATGCGCGCCAGAGTGGAGATCGACGGGCTCACCTACCCGTTGCCTCCCGGTACCGACGTCGACGCACTCCGCGAGGGGATCCAGAGCGCGGCGCGGGCGGAGCCCACGTTCGTCTCGTTCGCGACATCAGACGGCATCGCCAGCGTCCTCGTCCGCCCGACCTCTCAGGTGTTCATCTTCCAGGTCCGGGTGACCGACGTGGTCAGCCTCGAGGCCGACCTCGGCGGACTCCCCGACTGGGAGGTCTGACCGCCTCGTCCGATCCGCCGGAGTGGGGTGGACCAGGGATCAGGAGGTGAACTCGTCGAGGACGAGCTCTCCTCGGGAGTTCAACCGCTCCATCATGTGGCCGACACGTGCCGGGTCGATGGACGGAGGCGGCTCCTCGTCGAATTCGAGCACCAGCGGGATGGCCGGATGCATCCAGGTGGAGAGCCGACCCGGGGTCTTCTTTCCCGAGGGCCACGTCATCATGAAGCTCTCCTGACGGCGAAGCTTCGTGGCGATCACGATCTTCAGGTGGGCCAACAGCACGTCCTCGACTTCGATCGGCGGACGAGAGCTGTTGTACTCGAGACTTCCCATAGTCAAAAGGTACCCCCGCCGGGTCCCCCCGCCGACCACTCATCCGATGCCGAGTCGGAGGATGAAGTCCGCCCGGCCTGCTCGATGAGCGTGCGCTTGGCCTCCTCCCGCCACCGGCGAGCCCGTTCCCACCTCGAGGACCACGCGCCGCTGGCGAGCTCAGCGCTCCGCGACGCCCTGGGGCTGAAAAGAGCGACTCACCGAACGGTCAGTTTTATCTCTTCGACGGGACCAGTCGTTGGACGTGGACCGAAGAGTCCGACGAGCAGAGAGGCGAAGGCGAGGGCGCATGTGGCCCAGAGCATCGGAAGGATGCCCGAATTCTCGACCATGAGCCCGCCAACTGCGGCGCCGAGGGCGATGGAGCCATTGAAAATGCCGACGTAGAGACCGGTGATGTGCTCGACTCGATCCGCCGCTGCTGTCGTCATCCACAATTGTGCGCTTACCGACACGCCGCCGTATGCGGCTCCCCACAGGGCTATGGCGGCACCAGCGGCAAGGGCGTTGGTACCGAACCTGGCGAGAATCACTATCGCGACCGTGATCCCGGCTGCTAACAAGAGCACGGTGAGGCGAGGTCTGCGTCCGGCTGCGGCTCCGGCTGCAAAGTTCCCCGCCAGTCCGAACAGGCCGTAGAGGAGCAGGAGCAGAGCGATGGCGTTCGCCGAGAAGCCGGTCTGGTTCTCGAGCACGGGGCGCACGTACGTGTAGGCGGCGAAGTGTGCCGTCACGAGCAGCACCACCACCATCAGACCGGTGATGACCGCCGGACGCAGCAACGACATACGCGGCACGGCCTCGACAGCTGAGATGTTGGCCTCTGGGCGGCGCAGCGTCGGCAACGCGATCAGGATTGCGAGCGCGATGACGAGCGCGAGAGCAGAGAGAGAGCCGAATGCGAGCCGCCAGCCAAAGGCATTGCCAACGAACGTACCGAGTGGGACACCGAGCACCGAAGCAGAAGCGACACCGCTGACGGCGAAGGAGACCGCGAGTGCGATGTTGCGCGGGGCGACGAGCCGGGTCGCCACAGCGGAGGCAATGCCCCAGACGATGCCGATGCCGATGCCGAGCAGGACGCGTGACACCACCATCAGTCCGAAGTCACTCGCCATTGCGGTCACGGCATTCCCTATCGCCAGGACAACCATCGCCGCTGCGAGTACCTTGCGGCGATCCAAGTTGCCGAGCACTCGGGGGGCGACCGGCGCGGTGACAGCGGAGACGAGGCCGGTGACGGTCAGGCTCATGCCGACAGCGCCCCCGGGAATTCCCAGACCATCAGCCATCGGTGTCAGCACCCCGACGGGCAGCATTTCGGAGGTGACCACGAGGAAAGTCGCCAACGTGAGCACGCCGACGGCGACCCACTGAGGCAATGATGTGCGATTCTCTCGGACCGAAGCTGGAGCGGATGCAGAAGAGCCCATGACTACGAGTCCACCGTCTGACAGCATTCAGAACAACGCTCGTTTCCTCATCCAACGATGAGTCAGACTGATCGATCTGCTCGTACGATGAAGAGCATGAGCACCGAGTACCCGACGATGCATCAGGCGAACATCCAACAGATCGAGTGCCTGATCACCCTCGCGGAAGAACTCCACTTCGGACGCACTGCCGAGCGGCTCGGCTACTCCCAATCCCGAGTCAGCCAGCTCATCGCCGAACTTGAAACCCGCATCGGCGCACGCCTGGTCGACCGCACCAGTCGTCGCGTCGCCCTCACCCGCATCGGCTCACAGTTCGTCAGCGAAGTCAGGCCCGCCTACCGGGCATTGGTGCGCACCTTCACCAGAGCTCGCGAACGCGCCCTCCGGGGAGCAGTGGAAGAACTACGGATCGGGTTCACCGGCATGGTCTATGAAGAGATCACCGCCGTCTTTCGCGCCCTCTACGAGCAGCACGGAATCTCCGTCCACGTCCATGACCTCCCGCTCGGTTCACCGTTCCTCGCGGTACGCGACGAGGAGGTCGATGCGGTCATTGCCGAACTTCCCGTCCACGAACCCGAACTGACCGTCGGGTACCGATTCCCGCCACAAGACCAGCTCATCGCAGTCAGCAGCGATCACCCCTTTTCCGGTCGTAGCTCGATTCACGTTGAGGAGCTCGCGTGCGTCGACCTGCTGCACAGAATCGGCGATGCCCCGGACTACTGGAAGGCTGCTCGCACACCGTCCGCAACGCCTCTGGGAACTCCGATCCTCTCGACAACCGGGATGACCACGATCCAGCAGGGGACAGCGCTCGCCGCGTCAGGGCAGTACGCACTGCTCGCCTGCCGCCCCTTGGCAGAGCATCATGCGCGCGCTGATCTGCGGTTCATTCCCGTTCACGGCCTCGAAGCCACCAGCCAGCTCGGCCTCGTCTGGCGCTCAGACCGTCTCAGTCCCGAACTCGCCGCCCTCGCACAGCTCCTCAGCCAAGCAAGTGAGAGGTCCCCCCGCCGGGCCTCCCCGCCGACCACTCATCCGATGCCGAGGCGGAGGATGAAGAGCCCGGGATAGATCGCGAACACCACCGACAGGGGCAGGATGAGGAAGACCAGCGGCAGCAGCATGAAGATCTCCTTCCGCCCGGCCTGCTCGATGAGCGTGCGCTTGGCCTCCTCCCGGGTGTCGTCGGCCTGGGCGCGCAGCACGGCCGCCAGGGGCGATCCGTGCTCGAGCGCCGCGACCACCTGATCCACGGCCCTCGTCAATCCGGGAAGCTCCAGCCGTCGCGCCATGTCGCCCAGCGCATCCGCCACCGGCGAGCCCGTACCCACCTCGACGACCACGCGCCGCAACTCAACCGTGAGCTCCCCCGACCCCACGCCGGCGACACGTCTCACCGCGTCGAGGAACCCTTCCCCCGCCGAGAGGCAGAGCGCCAGGAACTCCAGCGTCGTGGGCAGCTCTTCCGTGAGGCGCACCTTCCGGGCACGGACTCTCATCGACAGCTGCATGTCGTAGCCGACCACGGCCACCGCCCCTCCGAGGAGCGGGATCACGCCGATCGGCACCGACCACCGGCCCGCCAGCACGAGAGCGATGACGACGAGCGCCCCGCTCACGACGCCACCGAGCGTCCAGGCCAGCTGTCGCCCGCGGAAGGCGACAGCGCCGAGGGGCGAACCGGCCTGGGCGAGACGGCGGTCGAGCCCGTCGCTGCCGCCGAGCATCCGGTCGATCGCGACCGCGCCGCGCACGAGGGGACGAAACCCGCCAGCCGGCAGCACTCCCGGACGCGGGAGGGCTTCCTGCGGGAGCACGTCGTCACCGACGACGTCACGGACATACGGCGCGATCCGCATGACGAGCGACGCGGCTCGCCATCGCGGAAGAGCCGTCAGGAGCACCAGCACGCCCGCAGCGAGACCGCCGCCGAGCAGCACGGCCACGGCGAGAGCGGAGACCCCGCTCATCCGAACCACCGCCGGGGCTCGGGCAGCCGGCCGATCCGGATCATGATGCGGAACGCCAGGACGGAGACGAGCGCACCCCCGCAGATCACCGCGACGCCCTCCGGAGTGCTGTACGCCTCGGCACCTTCCGGGCGCAGCACGAGAAGAACGAGGATGACCCAGGGCGCGACAGCACCCAGGACCGCGGCACCCCGGATCCACGACTGCCGGGCCTCCACCTCTCCTCGCAGCGCCGCATCGGCACGGACCGAGGCCGACAACGCCCGCAGAACGCCGATCAGCTCGGTGCCGCCAACCTGGCGCGCCATCCGCAGCGTCTCGATGATGCGGTCGCCGAGGGGATCAGCGAGGACGTCTTTCAGCCGGTCGAGACTCGTGTCGAACCGTCCGCTCGCGTGCAGGTCTCGAGCGAACACCGTGAAGGCGGGGCGCAGGGAGGGCGGAGCGGACTCGGCCAGCGCGGCCACGGCATCCGGCAGCGACAGGCCGACCCGGATGGCGGCGATCAGCAGATCGCACACGTCCGGCCAGACCTGCCGGCGCAGCCGACGCAGCCGCAGCCGACGCCCGCGCAGGAACGCGATCGGGGCGGTGCCACCGGCGAGACCGGCGAGGACCGCGAGCGCCGCGCTGCCGGTGACGAGCCAGGCGACGGACGCGGCGGCGAGCGCGGCACCGGCGATGCCGAGGAGGAGGACACGCGCCTGCAGCGCGGGGAAACCGGCCTCGCCCGCGAGTCGGAGAAGGCGTCCGCGCCGCGGCCCGGACGCGGAGCGCTCGGCGGGAGGCCAGAGCCACGGAGACACGGTCAGGAGCAGACCGGCGGCGAGCGTAGCGCCGAGGAGGATCGTCATGCGCCTCCCTCCCGGGCGGCACGGTTCGGCGCGGCGTTCGGATGCCCCGACGTGAGGACCGGTGCGGCGAGCACACGGCCGTGGACGACCTCTCCTGTCGGCGCGACGATCTCGGCGACGTACCGCCGGCCCGTCTCGTCCCGCGCGCAGTGCACGACCAGATCGACGGACGATGCCAGGGCCGGCGCGACGAAGTCGCGGTCGATGTTCCTCCCGGCGAGCAGCGGCAGGAGGCACAGCTTGTCGAGGGCCTCGACAGCGGAGTTGGCGTGGACGGTGCAGGCACCGGGCACGCCCGTGTTCAGGGCCAGCACGAGGTCGAGGGCTTCCGCATCCCGCACCTCCCCCACCACGAGCCGGTCCGGCCGCATGCGCAGGGCCTCCTTGACCAGACGCCGCAGGGTGATCTCGCCCGTCCCCTCCAGGCTCGGCTGACGCCCCTGCAGCGCCACGACGTCGGGCCCGTCCACGGCGAGCTCGAAGGTCTCCTCCACCGTGATGATCCGCTGGTCGGCGACGCACGAGGCGAGCAGTGCTCCGAGCATGGTCGTCTTCCCGGCGTGCGTGGCCCCCGACACGATCACGGAGGAACCGGTCCGCATCGCCTCGCCCAGCGCGTGCGCCGTCTCGACGGCGAGGGCCCCCTGGGCGGCGAGCGCGTCGAGGGACCGATGCCCCGGCAGGAACTTCCGGATGTTGACCGACCACGCCCCACGGACGACATCGGCGATCGCGACGTGCAGACGTGAGCCGTCCGGCAACGAGGCGTCGACGAACGGCTGACCGATGTCGACCCGCCGCCCGGTCGACTGCAACATGCGCTCCACGAGGTCACGGACGGTCGCTTCGTCCACGCGCAACGCGGTGTGCTCCGTCTTGCCTCCCCGCGCGGCGTGCACACCCCCGTCGCCGTTGATCCACACCTCCTCGATGCCGGGGTCGTCGAGGAGCGGCTGCAGCACCCCGAACCCGCTCACCGCGGCGAGCACGTCCCGCACACACGCCGCCTCGTCCTCGACGAGAGTGCCGCCGCGGGCGAGCGCCCGGTCATCGTGCCGTCGCACCTCAGCGCGAGCAAGTGCCCGGGCGTGGTCGGGATCCGCCGCAGGGTCCACCCCCTCGGCGCGCAGACGGCGCCGCACGAAGCCGGCGATGGTCGAGGTGGGCTGATCCATCCCGGCATCCTTGCAACGATCACCCGTCCCCCGGCGAAGTTATCCACACCGGTACCGAGGCGGACGGCACGTGTCAACCGGTTCGCGGCGTCCGACAGCGCTCCCTAGGCTGAGGCTCACACCTGCGAGGAGACGATGTGCACCGCGCCACACCAGCCGCCCCCGAACCGACGCTGAGCGTGGTCATCCCGGTCAAGGACGATGCGGCGGAACTGCGACGGTGCCTGCGGGCCCTGGCCGCGCAGACGCTCCCACCCGACGAGATCGTCGTCGTGGACAACGCCTCGACCGACGACTCGGCCGCCGTCGCCGCCCTGCACGGCGCCAGGGTCGTGCGGTGCGACACCCCGGGCATCCCCGCGGCGAGCGCGACCGGTTACGACGCCGCGACAGGGGACGTGATCCTGCGGCTGGACGCCGACGGCGTCCCCGGCCCGCGGTGGGTCGAGACGATGGCGGCGGCGTGCGTGCGGGATCCGCGGGTCGGCGCGTGGACGGGCGACGCGCATTTCGTCGACGGCCCCCGGTTCCTGCGGCGGCCCCTCGCGGTCGTCTATCTGCTCTCCTACGTCGTCGTGTGCGGCTCGGCCCTCGGCCATGCGCCGCTGTTCGGCTCGAACCTCGCTCTCCGCCGGTCGGCGTGGCTCGCCGTCCGGGACAGGGTGCATCGGGACGACCCTGAGCTGCACGACGATCTCGACCTCGCATTCCACGTCGGCGAGCGCCACCGCATCCGCTGGCTCCTGCACACCGACATGGGGATCTCCATGCGTCCGTTCGGCAGTGGTCGGTCCTTCGCCCGCCGGTCCGCGATCGGCGTCCGCACCGTCCTCGTGCACTGGCCGGAGGATTTCCCGCCCGTGCGCTGGGTGCGACTGCTGCTGAGACGCCTGCTCCATCGTCTCGGTGTGCCCGCCCCGGGAGCGCGCCGGTGACCGGTCCCCTGCTCGGTGTGCCGTCGGACTCCGAGCTGCATGTCATGACCCTCAACATCCGCCGCGACCTGGGGGCGCTCGCCTGGCCGCCTGCGGATCGGTGGGAGGCTCGGCGGTCCCGGCTGACGGCCTTGCTGCAGGCGGAACGACCGGATGTGCTGGGTGTGCAGGAAGCACTGCCGGCGCAGGCCGCTCACGTCGCCGCCGCGCTGGGTCCGACGTTCCGCATCGTCGGCCACGGACGGCTCCCCGGCCCGCGCGGCGAGGGCTGCCCGCTGTTCTACGACGCCGACCGGCTGGCGCTGCGCGAGTGGAGCCAGGTCGCCCTGTCCCGTCGCCCCGGCCAGCCGGGATCCCGCTCCTGGCTCAGCGTCGCCCCGCGGGTGGTGGTGACGGCGACCTTCCGCGACCGTCGGACGGGACGCCTCCTCACCGTGCTGAACACCCACCTCGACGCCTTCTCGCCGTGGGCGCGGCTCCGGCAGGCGCAGGCCGTGCAGGCCATCGCGGCCGCCGCGCGCACCCCGGTCCTCGTCCTCGGCGACCTCAACAGCCCCGCGGGTGCCGCACCCTGGCGTGCCCTCGCCGCGAGCGACCGGCTTCGCGACACCTGGCCGACCGCCGCATCCCGTCGGACACCCGCCTGGAGCACGTTCGGCGGATACCGTCCGGCCCACCGCGGACGGCGCATCGACGGCATCCTCGCGTCCCCGGAGTTCTCCGTGCGCCGTGTCGGCATCAACCCGCGGCAGTATGGAGGGGGCTGGGCATCGGACCACCTCCCGGTCCAGGCCCTGATCGCGCTCGCCCCGCCCGCCGTCCACCCCGAGGAGGCACCGTGAAGGAGGACTTCCTGCGGCCGCCGCGGACCGTCGCGGAGTACGCCGCCGACGCGGTCCGCGTGATCGGCGTCCTCAGCGTCCTGATCGCCGCCGTCTGGTCGACGCCGACCGACATGGGCATCCTCGCCCTCGCCCTCCCTGCCCTCATGCTCCCCCGCGTGCTGGGCATGCGCGGCGGCCTCGACCTCGCCATCGGGGTGACCGTGCTCGTGGCCGCCGCGAGCAATGTCTTCGACCTCTACCGGTCCCTCTCCGGCTGGGACCTCGTCGTGCACTTCGTCTGCACGGGAGCCATCGCCGCCACCGGCTACCTCGTCCTCTCCCGCCTCGGGATCCTCACGCCCCAGGAGTCCGCCGCGTTCCGACCCCGCATCCCGATCGTCCTCTGCACCGTGATCGGCCTCGCCGCCAGCGCCGTCTGGGAGATGATCGAGTGGGCCGGTCGCACCTACGTCACCGACCAGATCTTCGTCACCTACGACGACACCATCGGCGACATGGCGATGGGCGGCATCGGCTCCCTCGCCGCCGGGATCCTCGTGGCGTTCGTGCGACTGGAGCGGCGCCGTCCGGCGTGACGACGCGGAGCTGCGGGATGATCCCCAGGGTCGAACCGGGCGCGGGTCAGTAGACTGAACCCACCGCGCGGGAGTGGTGGAATTGGCAGACACGCAGGATTTAGGTTCCTGTGCCCCAGGGCGTGTGGGTTCAAGTCCCACCTTCCGCACGACGGGTGCTTCCGCACCCGCATCGCTGACACCTCACGACCGACGGGAATCCCGCCAGTGCTCGAAACCATGCTGCACGCCCCCACCGCACTCATCCCGTGGCTCGATCCGCAGACGATCATCGGGGCGGCGGGTCCGTGGGCGCTGCTGGTGGTCTGCTTCATCATCTTCGCCGAGACGGGCCTGCTGGTCGGGTTCCTCCTGCCGGGCGACACCCTGCTCATCATCGCGGGCCTGCTGACCCACACGAGCAACGTGTTCGGCGTGAACATCTGGGTCGTCTCCCTGCTCATCGCCCTCTCCGCGTTCATCGGCGGCGAGGTCGGCTACGTCATCGGCCACAAGGGCGGGCCGGCCGTATTCGAACGCAAGGAGTCCGGTCTCTTCAGCCGCAAGAACGTCGAGCGCACCAACGCGTTCTTCGAGCGCTTCGGCGGCCTCACCGTGATCCTCGCGCGCTTCGTGCCGATCGTGCGCACGTTCGCCCCCGTCGCGGCGGGCGTCGGCCACATGCCGTGGCGCCGGTACTCGCTGTACAACTTCATCGGCGCGATGATCTGGGGCTTCGGCCTGACGATGGTCGGCTACCTCATCGCCTACATCCCCTGGGTCCGCGACCTGGTGGTCGAGTACATCGACATCATCCTGCTCATCGCCGTCGGCGGCACCGCGCTCGTCACCGTGTGGCACTACTTCTCCGAGCGGCACAAGGCGAAGAAGGCCGCGGCCGCCGGGGAGGACGTCGTGACCGACCACGAGGAGGCGGAGGAACTCGTCCTGGACTCCGAGGTGTTCGATCGCGCTCCCGACCTGGACGGCGACGGGAAGCACTGACCCCGACGCCACGGCCGGCGCCGGTCAGCCCGCGCTCTTCGAGCGCTTCTCCTTGGAGCGCGCGACGCTCGCGCGGAGCGCCTCCATCAGGTCGATGACCTCGCCACCATCGGCTGCCTTCTCGGCCTCGCCGCCGAAGGTCTCCGCGACGTCGAACGTCTCCCCGGCCTCGATCTTCGCGTCGATGAGCGTGCGGAGCTCCTTCTGGTACTCGTCCACGAACTCCTCGGGATCGAAGTCCGCCGAGTAGCTGTCCACGAGCGACGAGGACAGTTCCAGCTCCTTCTTCGAGATCCGCACATCCTCGTCGAGCGAGGGGAACTCCGCCTCCCGCACCTCGTCGGACCACAGCAGCGTCTGCAGCACGAGCACCTTGCCCCGCACGCGCAGCGCGGCGAGCCGGGTCTTCTGGCGCAGCGTGAACCGCACGATCGCGGTGCGGTCGGTCTGCTCCAGCGTCTTGCGCAGCAGCACGTAGGCCTTGGGCGACTTCGAGTCGGGCTCCAGATAGTACGGCTTGTCGAGGGTGAGCGGATCGACCTGCTCCGATGGCACGAACTCCACGACGTCGATCTCGCGGCTCTTCTCGGCCGGCAGCGCGGCGAGGTCGTCCTTGGTGAGCACGACCGTCTGGCCGTCGTCGACGTAGGCGCGATCGATGTCCGAGTACGCCACCGTCTCGCCGCACACCTCGCACGTGCGCTGATACCGGATGCGCCCGCCGTCCTTCTCGTGCACCTGATGCAGCGGTACGTCGTGATCCTCGGTCGCGGAGTACACCTTGACCGGCACGTTCACCAGCCCGAACGTCAGGGCGCCCTTCCAGATCGTCCTCATCACACCAGTAGACACCAGCCCCACCCGTCACGACCACCCCTTGACTACGCTGGCTGCATGGTGGGAGAGGCGCAGGTCGTGCAGATCGACGGCCGGCGTCTGCGCGTGACCAATCTCGACAAGGTCGTCTACCCGGAGACGGGCACGACGAAGGGCGAGATCATCGCCTACTACACCGCCATCGCGCCGCTGCTCCTCCCCCTCCTCGACGGCCGCCCGGTCACCCGCAAGCGCTGGGTCGAGGGCGTCGGCACCGCCGCCGCCCCCGAGGACTCCTTCTTCACGAAGCAGCTCGAGCCCGGTGCCCCGGACTGGATCCCGCGGCAGGACATCCAGCATTCCGATGGCCCCAAGGCCTACCCGCTCGTGGAGGACGTCCCGACGCTCGTCTGGCTGGCGCAGGTCGCCGCGATCGAGCTGCACGTGCCGCAGTGGCGGTTCACCCCGGAGGGGCTCCCCGGCCGCCCCGACCGTCTCGTGCTCGACCTCGATCCCGGACCCGGTGCCGACCTCGCCCAGTGCGCCGAGGTCGCCCGGATCGCCCGGACGCTCCTCAGCGGCATGGGTCTCGACCCGCTCCCCGTGACGAGCGGCAGCAAGGGCATCCACCTGTATGCGGCCCTTCCCGGGGAGCAGACCAGCGCCGAGGTCTCCGCCGTCGTCAAGGAGCTCGCCCGCATCATCGAGAACGACCATCCGGATCTCGCCACGAGCGTCATGTCGAAAGCGGTGCGGGGCGGCAAGGTGTTCCTCGACTGGAGCCAGAACAACGGCAAGAAGACGACGATCTCCCCCTACTCCCTGCGCGGGCGCGCGCGGCCCGGTGTGGCCGCGCCGCGCACCTGGGAGGAGCTCGACGATCCGCAGCTCGCGCACCTCGAGTTGGACGAGGTGCTGGCGCGCGCGGCCACGGGCTTCGATCCCCTGTCGTCGCTCCGTCCGGCCGTGCCCGCGCTGCCGTCGGACGCGCGGTCCGCGACCGCCTCGGCGGCGCCTCCTCCGACTCCGCCCCCGACGATCCGGGCTGCTGCCCCCGCCGCGCACCGCCGCTCTCGTCCGCTCGCCGAGCCGTCGTCGGCACCGACGGCGACCACGCTCCCCTCCCTCGCGCCCATGCTGGCCGAGAACGGCACGCCCGCGATCGCTCGGAGCCTCAGCTCCCCCTCCTGGGTGGAGGTGAAGTGGGACGGCATCCGGGCGATCGGCACCTGGCGCGACGGAAGCCTGTCGCTGCATGCCCGCCGCGGCACCGACATCACCGCCCGCTACCCCGAGCTGACGGCCGACGGGGCACCGTTCCTGCCGGTCGACGAAGCGATCGTCGACGGCGAGGTCGTCGCGTTCGATGCCGCCGGCCGACCGAGCTTCTCCCTGCTCCAGAACAGGATGCACCTGACCCGCCCGCGGGAGATCGAGCGGGAGGTCGTCCGCACGCCCGTCGTGTACATGCTGTTCGATCTGCTCCGCCTCGACGGTCACGACCTCACCGGCCTGCCGCTGCGGGAGCGCCGTACGCTGCTGAACGACATCGTGGCGGGCCTCGATGCGCCGATCCAGGTGCCTCCCGTCTTCGACGACGTGGATGCCGCGCTCGCGGCCAGCGACGAGTTCGGATTGGAAGGCGTCGTCGTGAAGGATCCGGCGTCACGGTACCGGCCCGGTCAGCGCTCCCCCTCGTGGCTCAAGCTCAAGAACACGCGCATGCAGGAGGCGGTCATCATCGGCATCCGGCCCGGAAAGGGCGAACGCGAGGGCACGGTGGGCTCGCTCCTCCTCGCCGTCCCGGAGGGCGACGACCTCCGTTACATCGGGCGGGTGGGCACGGGGTTCACCGACCGGATCCTCCGCGATCTCCTCGCCCGGCTGGAGCCGCTGCGCGTGCGGGACGCCCCCGTCGACGGGGTGCCGCGCCCCGACGCCTCCGACGCCCTGTGGGTGCGCCCGGAGCTCGTGGGCGAGGTGGAGTTCGCGAACTGGACGCCGGACGGCATCCTCCGTCACGCCCGCTGGCGGGGACTGCGCCCGGACAAGACCGTGGAAGAGATCACGGTCGAGGCCTGAGCCCACAGGAGGCTAGGCGTGGTGCGGCTCGCAGTCGCTCTGCTCGGCCGGTTCGATCTGGAAGGTGGAGTGGGCGACGTCGAAGTGGTCGGCGAGACACGCCTGCATCTCCGACAGCAGCGCCGCCGAGCGCCCCTCCGCCAGCAGGTCCGGCCGTACGCTGACGTGCGCGGTGAACACCGGCGCGCCGCGGGTGAGCTGCCACACGTGCACGTCGTGCACCCCGACGACGCCGTCGTAACCGAGCAGGTGCGTGCGGATCTCGCCGACGGCCATGCCCTTCGGCGCCGACTCGGCGAGCACGGAGAACACCTCCTTGAGCAGGACGACGGCCCGGGGGATGATCATCGCCGCGATGAACAGCGAGGCGAGGGCATCGGCGGGCATCCACCCTGTGACGAGGATGACGCCGGCCGCGATGATCACCATGAGCGAGCCCAGCAGGTCGCCCATCACCTCGAGGTAGGCGCCGCGCACGTTCAGGTTCGTGCGCTGGGCCCGGCTGAGCAGCCACATCGACACCGCGTTGGCGAAGAGGCCGACGACCGCGACGACGAGCATCAGCCCGCCGGCGACCTCGACCTCCGAGGGGTTCAGCAGGCGCTGCACCCCCTGCACGGCGACGACGGTGGCGAGGGCGATGAGGATGACCGCGTTGATGAGCGCGCCGAAGACCTCGGCGCGCTGGTACCCGAACGTCCGCCGGTCGTCGGCCGGGCGCGCGGCGACCGTCGCCGCGATCAGGGCGATCACGAGCGCGGAGGCGTCCGTGAACATGTGCGCGGCGTCGGCGAGCAGCGCCAGCGATCCCGTGAGGAGCGCGCCGACGACCTGGACGATCATCACCGTGGCCGTGAGGGTCAGCGAGATCGCGAGCAGGCGTCGGCTGCTCGCCGAACGGAGGCCGCCGGGAGCGGGCGCGTGGTCGTGCATGCCCCCAGGCTAGCCCGGCGGCGCACCGGAAGAGGCCGTTCCCGGCTAGTCGGGAACAGTAACGATTCTCAGCGTCAGCAGGAGTTCTTCCACGGCCCTCAGAGGGCGGCGAGCAGCGGCACGAGGGCCGCGAAGGCGCGGGCGCGATGCGACTGCGCCTGCTTCTCTTCCGCGGTGAATTCCCCCACGGTGCGCTCCGCGCCGGCCGGCTGACCGTCCGGGATGAAGATGGGGTCGTAGCCGAAGCCCCCGGCTCCGGACACCTCGTGTGCGAGCCGCCCGGGCCAGATCCCCTCCACGACGTGCTCGCGACCGTCCGGCAGGACGAGCGCGATGGTCGAGGTGAAGTGCGCGGCACGATGCGGATCGGCGATGTCGTGCAGCTGATCGAGGAGCAGCTCCAGGTTCGCCGTCGCGTCCTTCTTCTGCCCGGCCCAGTACGCCGAGAACACCCCGGGCGACCCGCCGAGCACGTCCACGCAGATGCCGGAATCGTCGGCGAGCGCGGCGAGGCCGGTATGCGCCGCGGCGGCACGCGCCTTGAGGAGCGCATTCTCGGCGAAGGTCACCCCGTCCTCGACGGGCTCGGGCCCGTCGTAGCCGACGACCTCCAGGTCGGGCCGCGTCTGCTGCACGATCTGCTGGAACTCCGCGACCTTGTGCGGGTTGTGGGTCGCCAGGACGACGCGCATGCTCAGGCTCCCGCCAGGGCGGCCAGCTGCCGTTCCTTCAGGTCCGCGCAGCCCGCGACGCCGAGGTCGAGCAGCGCGTCGAGCTCGCGCTTGTCGAACGGCGCTCCCTCGGCCGTGCCCTGCACCTCGACGAAGAGGCCGCGGCCGGTGACGACCACGTTCATGTCGGTCTCGGCGCGGACGTCCTCGACGTAGGCGAGGTCGAGCATCGGCGCCCCGTCGACGATGCCGACCGAGACGGCCGAGACGGAGTCGAGCAGCGGCGTCGAGTTCTTGCCGATGAACTTCTTCTCCCTGCCCCACTCGATCGCGTCTGCCAGGGCCACATAGGCGCCGGTGATCGCGGCGGTCCGGGTGCCGCCGTCCGCCTGGAGCACGTCGCAGTCGATGACGATGGTGTTCTCGCCGAGCGCCTTGGTGTCGACGACAGCGCGCAGCGCGCGACCGATGAGGCGCGAGATCTCGTGCGTCCGACCGCCGATGCGGCCCTTCACGCTCTCCCGGTCGTTGCGGCTGTTCGTCGCCCGCGGGAGCATCGCGTACTCGGCCGTGACCCAGCCCTTGCCCTTGCCGGTGAGCCACCGAGGCACGCCGTTCGTGAACGAGGCGGTGCACAGCACCTTCGTCCCCCCGAAGCTGATGAGAGCCGACCCCTCGGCCTGCGCGCTCCAGCCGCGCTCGATGGTGATCTCGCGGAGCTGCGAGGCGGAACGGCCGTCGGCGCGGACGATGTCGGTCATGGGCTTCTCTCGGTCGGGGATGGAGCGACGCGCTCAGCGCGCGTCGAGGGCGGAATCGGGAAGCGTGATGACGCCGGTCTGGACCAGCTGCACGTCGCGCACCTCGCGGCCCATGAGCCGGTTGGCGAGCGCCGTGAAGTCGTCGGCGGAGTCGCCAGTGGCCTCGTACACGTAGGTCGCGGTGGCATCAGCCGGTGCCAGCAGGTCGCCACGGACGAGCTGGCGGTACACGTCCCCCGCGGTCTCATCGTCGCTGGAGACGAGCGTGACGCCCTCCCCCATGACATAGCTGATCGCGCCGCGGAGGAACGGGTAGTGCGTGCAGCCGAGGACGAGGGTGTCCACGTCGGCCTCCCGCAGCGGAGCGAGGTACTCCTCGGCGACGGCGAGCACCTCGGGCGTGCCGGTGACACCCGCCTCGACGAACTCGACGAACCGCGGACACGCGGCCGTGAACACCTGCAGCCGCTCGTTGACCTCGAGCATGTCCTGGTAGGCCCGGGATCCGATGGTGCCGACGGTGCCGATCACGCCGACGCGGCCGTTCCTCGTCGTCGAGACCGCGCGGCGGACAGCCGGGCCGATCACCTCGACCACGGGCACGTCGTACCGCTCACGGGCATCGCGCAGCATGGCCGCGGAGGCGGTGTTGCAGGCGATCACGAGCATCTTGACGCCCTGGTCGACCAGCGTGTCGAGCACCTCGAGGGCGTATCGCCGCACGTCGGCGATCGGCTTGGGTCCGTACGGCGAGTGGGCGGTGTCGCCGATGTAGACGAACGATTCGCGGGGCAGCTGGGCGCGGATGGCCCTGGCCACCGTGAGCCCGCCGACACCGGAGTCGAAGATCCCGATGGGCGCGTCGTTCATGACTCCCCAGCCTACCCGCGTGCGCGCCGCCTCGTGCATCGCCGTGCTCACTAAGCTGAGCGCATGACCACGTCGACGGCGCTGCTCACCGACCGTTACGAGCTCACGATGCTCGCCGCCGCACTCAGAGACGGCACCGCGTCCCGTCCGAGCGTCTTCGAGCTCTTCTCCCGGCGACTGTCCGGCGGACGCCGCTTCGGCGTCGTCGCCGGCACCGGCCGACTGCTCGAACTGCTCCGGGACTTCCGCTTCGGGGAGGACGAGCTGCGCTTCCTCCGCGACGAGCACGTCGTCGATTCCGAGACCCTCAGCTACCTCGAGCGCTACCGGTTCACCGGCACGATCCGCGGGTACCGGGAGGGCGAGCTCTACTTCCCCGGGTCGCCCATCCTCACCGTCGAGGGGTCCTTCGCAGATGCCGTCGTGCTGGAGACGCTGGCGCTGAGCGTGCTGAACCACGACTCCGCGGTCGCCACCGCCGCCGCGCGCATGAGCATCGCGGCCGGAGAGCGTCCCCTCGCCGAAATGGGTTCCCGCCGCGCGGCGGAGCGCTCCGCCGTCGCCGCCGCGCGGGCGGCCTACATCGCCGGCTTCGGCGCCACCAGCAACCTCGAGGCCGGGCGCGCCTGGGGCATCCCGACCATGGGCACCGCCGCGCACTCCTGGACCCTGCTGCACGACAGCGAGGAGGCCGCCTTCCGCGCCCAGGTGGAGAGCATGGGAGTGGAGACGACGCTGCTGGTCGACACCTACGACATCCGCGCCGGGGTCGAGACCGCGATCCGGGTGGCCGGAACGGGGCTCGGCGGCGTGCGCATCGACTCCGGCGACCTCCCGATCGTCGCCGCGGAGGTCCGCGCGCAGCTCGATGAGCTCGGCGCCACGGGGACCCGCATCACCGTGACCAGCGACCTGGACGAGTATGCGATCGCCGCGCTCGCCGCCTCGCCGGTGGACGCCTACGGCGTCGGGACTTCCGTCGTGACCGGATCCGGATACCCCACGGCGAGCATGGTCTACAAGCTCGTCGCCCGGCAGGACGCCGACGGCGGCTGGGTGGGAGTCGCCAAGGCCTCCGCCGACAAGGCCTCGTTCGGCGGGCGCAAAGCGGCGTTCCGCACACTCAGCGACGGCGTGGCCGCCGCAGAGACGGTGGTCGTCTCCGACGGCTTCGAGGCGCTCGACACCCCGGCCGAGCACCCGGACGGACGGCCGCTGCAGGTCGTCCTCGTCGAGGACGGGGAGATCGACACCGCGTTCGAGGGGCCTGCGGGGACCGCCGCCGCCCGCGCACATCATCTGCGGGTGCGTGAGGAGCTTCCGGTGCGCGCACTGGCGCTCAGCAAGTCCGACCCGGCGATCCCGACGATCTATGCCGAGGCCGACTGACGGCCCTCAGCGGACCATCGACTCGTAGATCTCCTTGCACGTGGGGCAGATCGGGAACTTCTCCGGGTCACGGCCCGGCGTCCACTTCTTGCCGCAGAGCGCGCGGACGGGCTTGCCGGTGATCGCCGACTCGAGGATCTTGTCCTTCTTGACGTAGTGGGAGAAGCGCTCGTGGTCGCCCGGTTCGATGTTCTCCTCGCGGAGGAGCTCTTCCAGTTCGCGATCAAGCGTTGCCACGCCGCCCTGATCGGGGCTGTCCAGCGGAGTACTCATCCCGTGATTCTAGCGGCGTCAACGCCCCGGCGGGGCGGTCTCATGCCGTCTCGACGAACTCCATCAGGCGTTCCCCGCTGCGCTCGAAGATGCGTCCGCCGAGCACCGCGCCCCCGATGAACACGACGACGCCGGTGAGGACGCCCACCCAGAACGCGGCGGGCGCGAAGCCGGGATCGGCGACGATGGTCGCCGCGAACAGCCACATCGTCGGCACGCTCAGGACGATCGCGCCGAGGAACGCCGCGGCCGGTCCGTAGACCCCGCGGGACGTGGGCCGCTGGGGTTGCTGGAACGGGCTGTCGCCGGGCCGGGAGACGGCGTAGGGCGCGACGACCGACACCACGCTGGAGATCCCGAGGGCGGAGAACAGCAGACTCGCGCCGAGGCCGACGAGCGGGAGGAGGAGGCTCCAGCGTCCCGCGAGCAGGAGCGAGAGCGGCACCGCGACGGCGAGGACCGGCACGGCGACCAGCAGCACCGGCACCAGGCGCCCGAGACGGTCCGGAAGGCCGCGGACGCCGCTGGCGACGTGGGTCCACAGCGCGGTGGAGTCGTAGGCGACGTCGTTGTGGGGCAGCCAGCCGAAGAAGAGCGCCATGACGGGCACCGGCACGAGGGCGGCGATCTCGACCGGCACCCCCGCGACGATCAGCGGGAAGACGGTCAGCAGGCCGGCCACCGGCACCACGATGATGTTCATGATGTACCGGCGGTCACGCAGCCAGTACACGAGGCTGCGTGAGGCGATCGCCCCGAAGGCGTTGGAGGGCAGCAGGCCGAACCAGCCCAGCCCACTGCGCTCCCGCGCGGCCACCGGGCGCTCCGTGGTGGTGAGCAGCCGTCGCACGAACCAGGCCCAGGCGACCCACAGCAGCGCCAGCGTGGCGACCGCCACGAGGCCGCTGATCCATGCGGCGGCCGTCTCCCCTTCGGCCGCGGCGAACATCGCGGCGGGCGACGCGGCCAGCGGCGTGAAGCCGATCACCGCGGTGAGGGTGGCCAGCGACGTCGGCACCTCGCCGTCCCAGCGGAGCGACCCGAGGAACACGGCGACCGGGAACGCGATGACGATCAGGGCGAGCGCGAAGAGCGCGGTGAGCTCGCGCGACCGACGCTCGGGGAGCAGGAGCGCATTGAGCGCCATCCCGACCCGCGACAGGAGCACGGTCGTCAGCAGCCCGACCAGGGCGAGGACGACGGCGAGAGGCCAGGGCGCACCCGCACGGATCGCCACCGTCGCCACGCTGGTGTAGACGGCGAGGAGCGCAAGGCTCGGCACGCTCACGAGGGAGGCGATGGTGAGGACCCACGGCATCTGCCGCTCGTCGACCCCGAACACCGCGAAACGACGCGGATCGAGCTGGTCGACGGCGCCCACCAGCAGCGGGCCCACCAGGAATCCGAGCAGGACGGCCGCGCCGCCGAGCACGGTCACCGCGCTCGAGACCGGGACCGGCGCATCGGCGAGGCTGAACACCGCGACGCAGACGACCACGGTGACGGCGACGACGGCGCCGAACGACAGCAGGGTCCGCAGGCGGTGTTCCCCGCGCAGTGCACCCAGGAGGAGGGCGAACCTCAGTCGGAGAACGTGTGCAGCCACTCGAGCCCCTCCACCTCTCCGCTCGAGCCGGCGAGCTCCACGAAGCGCGATTCGAGGGTCTGCCCCGCACGCACTTCGTCGATGGTGCCCTCGGCGAGCACCTCGCCGTTCACGATGATGGCCACCCGCGAGCAGACGCGCTCGACCAGGTCCATGCCGTGGCTCGACAGGATCACCGTGCCGCCGTGCGAGACGTAGGCCCGGAGGATGTCGAGGATCACGGCGGAGGACACCGGATCGACGGACTCGAACGGCTCGTCGAGGACGAGCACGCGCGGCGAGTGGATCATCGCGCCGGCGAGCATGATCTTCTTCGTCATGCCGGCGGAGTAGTCGGAGACCACCCGGTTGAGGGCGTCACCGAGGTCGAACGCCCGCGCGAGGTCGGCGGTGCGCTTCTCGATTACGTCGACCGCGAGCCCGCGCAGCAGCCCGTAGTAATAGAGCAGCTGGCGCCCGGTGAGCCGGTCGAACGTGCGCAGACGGTCGGGAAGCACACCCATCACGCGCTTCGCGGCGAGCGGCTCGCGCGCCTGATCGATCCCGCAGATGAGGACGCTGCCCTCGTCGGCACGCAGCAGGCCGGCCACGATCGAGAGGGTGGTCGTCTTGCCCGCACCGTTGGGGCCGACGATGCCGTAGAACGAGGCGGCGGGAACCGTGAGGTCGATGCCGTCGACCGCCCGGTTCTCGCCGAACTGCTTCACCAGACCGCGGATCCGGATCGCCTCCGTGGCCGCCCCCTCCTCCGACTCCTGGTCGACGCGGGCGGGCGGCTCCTCGGCGGTCACAGGCTCGACGACCTCGACGACCTCCACGTCCGCCACGCGGCTGTCCTCCGGGGAGGGATCCTCCGTCACCGGAACGGTCGTGTCGGAGATCTCGACCTCGTTCTCCCGGGCGCCACTCTCCGCGGTCGTGGTCACCACGTCCTCGGACGCGGGGGCTTCAGGCGCGGCGGTTTCCTCCTGCGGTTCCGCCACCGGGGTCGCGACGACCGGAGCCTCGGTCGGCGCCTCGACCGCCGTGTTCGTCGCCGGGGCCTCGATCGACGCCGGCTCGGAGACCTCGAGGTCAGCGGCTTCCGCCGCCTTCGCCGCCGCAGCCTTGGTCGCTGCTGCCTTCGCCGCGGCCGCCTTCGCCGCCGCGGTCTTGGCTGCCGCTGCCCGCGCCGTGGTCTTCGACGCCTGCGCCTTGGCGGCCGCGCTCTTCGCCGCCGCCGTCTTCGCCGCGGACGTGGCGGCCGGCTTCTTCGTCGCGGGTGCGCGCGTGGTGCCGGCGGAGCGCGCCGCGGTGTTCTTCGCCGCCGCCGCCCGGGCCGCCGACGCCGTGCGGGCGCCGGCCGGTGCGCTGGCGGGATCGACGCTCGCCCGGGGGGTGGGCTCGACGACGACATCCGCGGACGCCGCGGCCTTCTCCGCCGCCGCCTTGGTCGGCGTCGCCTTCGCCTTCGCCGCGGCGCTCTTCGCCGTCGTCGTCTTCACCGTGGTCGTCTTCGCGGGCGTCGACTTGGCAGGCGTAGACCTCGCTGCCGCCGTCTTCGCGGTGGTCGTCTTCGCGGCCGCCGACTTCGGTGCCGCGGACTTGGCAGCCGTGGACTTGGCAGCCGTGGACTTGGCAGCGGTCGTCTTCGCAGGGGTCGTCTTCGCAGCCGTCGACTTCGCAGCCGTGGACGTGGCGGCCGTCGACTTCGGTGCCGCTGACTTGGCAGCGGCCGTCTTGGCAGCGGCCTTCGGCTTCGTGCCGGCGCCGGTCTTCGTCGCGGGAGCCTTCGCAGCGGTGGTCGCGGACGTCGTGTCGGCGCTCTTCACCGTCGCGCTCTTCGTCGACGAGCTCGTCTTCTTCGCGGCGCTGGCGCCGGAGGCAGGTCTCTTGGCGGCCGGTTTCCGAGCCGGAGCGGAGGCGTCCGTCGGAGTCTCGGCTCCCTCTGCCTGGGCGGTACGGTCATCAGGGGAGGAAGTCACCGTCCTACGGTACCAACGGCTGGCCGGGAGCCAAGGCCCCACGCGACAATCGGCGCTCCGATCCCCGCCTTTTCGGAAAGCGCAAGGGGGTTGTCGTGCCTGAGCGTTGCGTGTGTACTCGATCACGAAATGGCAACGGGGCCCGCCTGGCCCGGGGGTTCCCAGGCGGAATCGCTAGCATGAACCCCGGCACGACGAAGTGTCTGGTCGGTGAACCGACCGTGAACACATCTTCCATTAGGAGCATTCGTGACTCTTCAGACCGTCATCCTCGCAGCGGGCATGGGCTCTCGCCTCGGCCGCGCGCTGCCCAAGCCGCTCACCGAGCTCAGCGACGGCCGCACGATCATGGGCCAGCAGCACGACAACATCCGCGCCGCTTTCGGCTCCGATGCACGCATCACCACGGTGGTCGGCTACCGCGCCGAGACCATCATCGAGGCGTTCCCCTCCGTGAACTACGTCCACAACGACCGCTACGACGAGACGAACACGTCGAAGAGCCTGCTGCGCGCCCTCGGCGCCACGGGCAAGAGCGGCGTGCTGTGGATGAACGGCGACGTCGTGTTCGACCCGATGATCCTCGGCCGCGCGGCGGCGTACATCGAGCGCGACCAGTCGTTCGTCACCGTCAACACCGCCAAGGTCAGCGACGAAGAGGTCAAGTACACCGTCACCGCGGAGGGCTTCATCAAGGAGCTGTCGAAGTCCGTCAAGGGCGGCCTCGGCGAGGCGGTCGGCATCAACTACATCTCCTCGGGCTTCAAGAAGGCGTTCATGCGCCAGCTGCAGCGCGTCGAGGACCAGGACTACTTCGAGCGCGGACTCGAGCTGGCGATCGCCGAGGACGGCCTGCTGCTCGAGCCGATGGACGTCTCCGACCTGTACGCGGTCGAGGTCGACTTCGCGGAGGACCTGGAGCGCGCGAACCTCTTCGTGTGACCTTCCGCTCCGAGAGAGCCCCCGTCCTTCGCGGACGGGGGCTCTCGGTGTTTTCGCGGACGGGCTTCATAGGATCAGCACATGGCCCCCAAGGTGCACAAGATCCACTCCCTGCCGGATGACGCCCCGTGGGACAAGGGCGTGCCGCCGGTCGGCTCCCCCGAGCATCCGATGATGGTCCGAGGTCTCGATCGGGTGCTGTCGATCCAGCGTCCGCTCGTCCTCGCGCACATCCGCAGCATCCGTCTCCGCAACCCCCACGCGACCCCCGATGAGATCATCCGCATCCTGGAGCGCCGCTACCTCGCCGCCGTCACGACGGGTGGGGCCGCCGTGGGGGCGACCGCGGTCGTCCCGGGGATCGGCACCGGCATCACGCTCGCCCTCTCCGGGGTCGAGACCGTGGGGTTCGTGGAGTCCACGGCCCTCTTCGCCCAGTCGGTCGCCGAGGTGCACGGCATCGCCGTCGCCAACCCCGACCGCGCCCGAGCGCTGGTGATGACGCTCATGCTCGGGAAGGAGGGCGTCGACCTCGTCGGACAGCTGGCCCGCCAGGCCACCGGCCGCGGCGGCAGCCGCTCGGCCTATTGGGGCGAGATGGTCACGAAGTCGCTGCCGCGCGCCGCCGTGGGCCCCCTGGTCGACCAGCTCAAGGGCATGTTCGTGAAGCAGTTCGCCGCGCGGGGCGGCGCTTCGTTCATCGGCAAGGCCATGCCGTTCGGCATCGGGGCCGCGATCGGCGGCGCGGGCAACCACCTCCTCGGCCGTCGCGTGCTCACCACCTCGCACCGGGCGTTCGGCGCCGCCCCCCTCACCCTTCCCGCTGAGCTGGAGCCGGTGCCCGGCGCCGAGAAGGTGGAGCTGCGGATGCTGCGCGGCGCCCGCTACGCCGGCAACGCCGTGGCGGGCGCCGCCGGAACCGTCGCCCGCGGCGCCGGCTGGGTGGGACACCGGGTCGGCGATCTCGCCCTGCGTCGGCGTGACCACTCCCCGGAGGAGATCGAGACGGGTGACGCGGACGGCGCGCACACGTTGCCGCCCCGCCCGGGTGCCGACGCCTCCGCCGAGTGACGGATCGCCCGCGTCGCCAAAGGATCCGCCGACCCGTTGTGCCGATCATCCAACGGACGGCGCGGAGCCGACGCTAGGGTGGAATCCGTGACGGACAAGCCCGACCCCTTTACCACCGCCGGAAAGATCGCGGACCTGCGCGCTCGCTACACCGAGGCCGTCGTCGACGCCGAGGCGAAGGCCAAGGAGAAGCAGCACGCGAAGGGCAAGATGACCGCCCGCGAGCGCATCGAGCTCCTCGTCGACCCCGGCAGCTTCGTCGAGTTCGACGAGTACGTGCGGCACCGCACCACCGCCTTCGGGATGGACCGGTCGCGTCCGTACGGCGACTCCGTCGTCACCGGCGTCGGCACCATCCACGGGCGCACCGTGGCGGTGTACTCGCAGGACTTCTCCACGTTCGGCGGCTCGCTCGGCGAGGTCGCCGGCGAGAAGATCATCAAGATCATGGAGTTCGCGCTGGCCGGCGGCATGCCCTGCATCGGCATCCTCGACTCCGGCGGGGCGCGCATCCAGGAGGGCGTCGTCGCCCTGGGCAAGTACGGGGAGATCTTCCGCCTGAACACCCGGGCCTCGGGCGTGATCCCGCAGATCTCGATCATCATGGGCCCGGCAGCCGGTGGCGCCGTCTACTCCCCCGCCCTCACCGACTTCGTCATCATGGTCGACAAGACGAGCCAGATGTTCGTCACCGGCCCCGACGTCATCAAGACCGTCACCGGCGAGGACGTCGGCATGGAGGAGCTCGGCGGCGCGTACACGCACAACACCCGGTCGGGCGTGGCCCACTACCTCGCCGAGGACGAGGATGACGCGATCGACTACGCCCGCACGCTCCTCGGCTTCCTGCCGGACAACAACATGGCGGAGCTGCCCTCCTACGTGAGCGCCTTCGAGTTCGAGACCACGGACGCGGACCGCAGCCTCAACACCGTCGTCCCGGACTCGCCGAACCAGCCCTACGACATCCACACCGTGATCGAGCACGTCGTGGACGACGGCGACTTCCTCGAGGTGCAGCCGCTGTTCGCCCCGAACATCGTCATCGGCTTCGGACGGGTCGAAGGACGCTCGGTCGGCATCATCGCCAACCAGCCGTCGCAGATGGCCGGCACCCTCAACATCGAGGCCGGCGAGAAGGCGAGCCGGTTCGTGCGCTTCTGCGACGCGTTCTCCATCCCCATCGTCACCCTCGTCGACGTCCCCGGCTACCTGCCCGGCACCGACCAGGAGTGGACCGGTGTCATCCGCCGCGGCGCCAAGCTCCTCTACGCGTACGCGGAGGCCACGGTGCCGCTCGTGACCGTGATCCTGCGCAAAGCCTACGGCGGCGCGTACATCGTCATGGGCTCGAAGCAGCTCGGCGCCGACGTGAACCTCGCGTGGCCGACGGCGGAGATCGCCGTCATGGGCGGGCAGGGCGCGGTCAACATCCTGTACCGCGGAGAGATCCGCAAGGCGGAGGAAGCCGGGGAGGACGTGGCGGCCGTGCGCACACGCCTCGCGAACGAGTACACGTACAACGTGGCGTCGCCGTTCCTGGCGGCCGAGCGCGGCGAGCTGGACGGCATCATCGAGCCCGCGAACACGAGGGTGGCGATCGCGAAGGCGCTGCGGGCGCTCCGGGGCAAGCGTGCCGAGCTGCCCCCGAAGAAGCACGGGAACATCCCGCTGTGACCGCTCAGGACCCCGCGGCGGCGCCCACGCCCCTGCTGTTCGAGATCACGCGCGGCGCCGCCACGGAAGAGGAGCTCGCCGCGCTCATCGCCGTGCTCGGGGACGCGTATGCGAGCGAGGAGGCCGCGGCCACGGTCGAGGAGCCGCAGGTCTCCGCCTGGGCGCGCACGCAACGTCCGCTGCGCCGCCCGCTCCGGCGCGACATCCCGTGGGGCCGCTTCGCGGGCTGATCCGGACTCCCCGGAATTTGTCCCCCAAAATACCTACAGACATCCTGCGCAGGACCGCGCAGACTGAAGGGGACGCTTCGCGTTCGGCTGGTCTCTCTGTCCCAGGGTAGACAGACGCTGATCGGCCACCAGCGGACGGTTTTCGGGTAACTGTCCGCACGGCGAGGGGCAGGCGGATTCGCCGCCCCTCGCCCACTCTCACTTCCGCGGGTCGGAGGGCTTCCCCTTCCGGTTCCTCGCGATCTCGTGCCACAGGTCGACGGAGTCGTCGTCCGACGCCCGCAGGCCCGCGCGGCCGACCACGGTCACCGCGACGAGCGGGTCCCGCGCGGAGCGGATGATGATGCGGCCGGTCCCGGCACTGCGGAGGACCCCGGCGAGCTCGTCGCGGATCTCCATGCGCCGGCCCTCGTCCACGCCGTCCAGCCCGCCTTCGTCGAACACGGTCACGGAGGCGCCGCGGCGACGGGCGGCATCGATCGCATTGCGCACGTCGTCGTTCAGGAGGTCCGCGCCCCGCAGCTCGTCACGGAGGCGTCCCTCCGCGAGCCGCGCCTCCAGCCGCTCCTCCTCGTCGAGCTCGCCGCGCGCCGCCACCACCCGGCTGAGGACGGGACCGGCGACGGCGAGCGCGAACTGCGTGCGCAGGCGGCGTTCACGCTGACGGACGCGCTGCGTGGCGTGCCACGCCGATACGGCCTGCTGGATCTCGGACAGCCGCTCCGTGTCGCTCACGGCGCGATCCCAGAACATCACCAGCAGCTGGGCGACGGCGACCCACATGATCGAGCCGACCACGCCGAGGTTCATCGCGACCCCCATGCCCAGGGCGAGCGAGGCGGCGACGATGAGCACGGCGAGGATGGTCCAGCCCACCGCTGGGCGCCGCCGGACCACGCAGACGACCCCGAGGAGTCCGAGGGCACCGATGTACCAGGTGGCGAACGGCGCGGTGCGGTCGTCGGGCTCCAGAGAAAGGGTCACGAGCACCGGGACCGCGGCGCTCACCACGAGGGCGAGGAGCGCCGACCACAGCGGCATACGGACCGTGGCAGGACTCCCGAGGATCGCCAGGTTGACGACCACGAGGTAGGCGGCGATGGCGAGGACCATGAGCAGCGGCGCCGTCGGCTGCTCGATCCACCAGATCCCTCGGGCGACGAAGTAGAGGGCGAAGCCCACGGCGAGCGAGGTCGCGACACTGCGGACGGTCCGGTTCATGAGCGCTCCCACCCGAGGGTCACGACGGTGCCGTCCGCGTCGGACGCGATGTCCGCCGTCCCCGCGACCCCGGCCATGCGCGCGAGGATCGACGCCCGGATGCCGAGACGATCCGGGCCGATCGCGTCGACGGCGAAGCCGGGCCCGGTGTCGGAGACGGTGACCGCGATGCCCTCGTCGCCGTGCCCGACGACGAGGATGTGCAGGCCGCGTCCCTGCGCGTGCGCGACCGCATTGCCGATCGCCTGGCGGGCCGCCAGGACGAGCGCCCGCGCGGCACGTCCGGGGATGAGGCCGCTGCCGCCGCGCTCCTCCACGATCGCGTCGGCGCCGAGCTCGGAGAGCGCCCGCCGCAGCTCCACCACGATCTGCGCCGCCCCCACCGGCTCGTCGCTGCCCTCCTCCGCCACCGCCGCCTCGGTGTTCGCCAGGCGGGTGAGGGCTTCCCTGGCCATCGCGACCGCGAGCTCGCGGGCCCGGTCCCCCTCCGCCCGCTCCGCGGCGATGAGCGCCGCCAGCACGCTGTCGTGCATGAGCGCCGACATGGCCACCCGTTCTTCCTCGGCGGCCGCGGCGGCGGCGGCGGTCGCATACGACGCGACCGCCGTGCCCCGTGCCTCGTCCACGCCCGCGGCGACCGACCGGAACATCCAGCCGAGCGACACGATCACGACACCGAGGATGAGGGTGAAGGAGACGTCGAACGCCGTGGTCACCCAGAACTCCCGGGAGAACTCCCCCTGCACCAGACGCACGTACCCGTAGACGAACGGCACTCCCACCGCCCACGCGAACTGCAGGCGGACGGGGAAGGCCAGCATCGCCGCCACGACCCCGACGTTGACGAGGAAGAAGATCCACGGCTGGTCCCCGGCGACCTTGTCCGTCGGGTCCACGACGGCCGGCCAGGCCGCGAGCGCGAGGACGTAGACGACGGCGAAGACACCGGACGCCACGCGCACGCCGCGTCCGATGAGACACGCGATGAGCATGGCGGCCAGGGGCACGAAGACGATGACGAGCATCGCGATGTGCGGCGCGTCCGGGCGCGACAGCGTATGCAGAGCGGCGATCAGCGCCTGGACGCCGAGGACGGCGGAGCCCAGCGCGACCACGATCGCGAGGATGCGCTCCATCCGCTTGCCGGTGAACCGCTCGAAGCCGTTCTCCGCGCTGCCGGGAGACGGGATCTTGCTCCAGGCGTCGCGGACGCTCAGCGGCTCAGCGGGCACTCGGCGCCCCGTCGGCCGTCACGATGCCGTCCTCCATCGCGCGTCGCAGCAGGTCCACCTTCGTGGGCGCGGGCCGCCCGACCTCGACGTACTTCACGCGGATGCGGGTGATGTTCTCCTTGGCGGTGGAGTACGCGACGCCGAGCCGCTCCGCCACCGCCTTCAGGGGCAGTCCTGTGGCGTACAGCCGCAGCACCTCGCGCTCCCTCGTGGACAGCTGCGCGTCGGCGAAGGCACGGTCGCCGTCGACGGCGCTCGCCCACTCCACGTTGTTCAGCGCCTCGCCCTGGGCGACCGTGCGGATCGCGTCCAGGACGTCGTCGAGGGCGGACGACTTGCTGACGACTCCGGCGGCACCGGCCGCGAGCGCTTCGCGGACCGCGGCGGGGCGGTCGGCGACGCTGTGGATCACGACGCTGGCGCCGTCGGCGACCAGCGACGTCACGTTCTCCGTCACCGTCGTCCCGTCGCCCAATGTGAGGTCGAGGACCACGACGTCCGCCGGCGGGGCCCCCGTCGCGGAGCGCCAGGAGAGGTACGAGCCGACCGTGCTTCCCGAGAACACCACGGCATGGCCGTCCCTGGCGCACGCGGCCTCGAGGCCGAGGCGGACGGACTCGTGGTCGTCGATGAGGGCGACGGTGCTCATGCCCTCAGCCTACTGAGTCGCGTGGGGGCCCGGGAATGCGCTCACCGAGTGAGCAGCGCGACGACCTCGAAGTGGTGCGAGTGCGGGAACAGGTCGAACCCGCGGAGCGTGTCCACCCGCCAGCCGAGGCCCCGGAACGTGCCGAGATCACGGGCGAGGGCGACCGGATCGCACGCCACGTACGCGATCGCCGACGGCGCCATCGCATGCACCCCCTCGACCACCGCACGACCGGCGCCGGAGCGGGGCGGGTCGAGCACGACGGCCCCCGTCGCGCCCGCGCCGCGGGGCTGCTGCAGGAAGCGGTCGACCCGGGCGGTGACGGCGCTCACCTCGAGCGGGGCGAGATTGGCGGCCGCGTGCTCCGTGGCCCGCCGGCTCGACTCCACCGTGACGATGTCCGTGCCGCCGAGATCCGCGAGCGTGCGGGCGAACAGGCCGACGCCCCCGTACAGGTCATAGTGCGTCGCGTCCGGCTCCACGTGCCCGTCGAGCAGGCCGTAGACGGCGCCGTCGAGGACGGACGCGGCCCGCGGGTGCACCTGCCAGAATCCTCCGGCGTCGACGGCGAACCCGCGGTCGCCGACCCGCTCCTGCACGACCTCCGGCGTGGGCCGCGCCCGGCGGTCTCGCGCCGATCGCCGCGCCGCCTCCGGGTGACGCAGGATCCGCACCCGGCCGTCCGCAGGCTCGACGAGGTCGATGCGGCCCGGCCGCTCCGCTCCCAGTGCGAGCGCGGCCTCCGCGATCGCCGGTCGCGCGAGCGGATACGACGACACCGGCACGATGCGATGGCTGCGGGCCGCGAACGGACCGACGCGGCCGTCGTCGTCCACGTGGAGAGTCATCCGCGTGCGCCATCCCGTGCCGTCCCCGGACTCCACGGCCTCGATCTCCGGCGCCTCGAGACCCGGTCCGGCGAAGCGGTCGAGAGCCTCGGTCAGCACCTGCCGCTTGAGGACCCGCTGCTGCCCGAGCTCGATGTGACCAAGATCCGCACCGCCCGGTCGGTCCGCCGGGTCGTGCGTGACGTCCGCCTCCGCCCAGATGTGCGGCCGGCGGTGCGGCGACGCCTCCAGGACCTCGACGGTCTCCGCCCGCCAGAAGCTCCGCGTGTCCGCGTCGCCGGCCCCCGCGGCGGACTCCAGGAGACGGGCTCGCACCCGCTCGCCCGGGATCGCATCGGACACGAAGACCACGCGGCCCTCGTGTCGGGCGACGAACGTGCCTCCGTGGGCGATGCCGGTGATGTCGAGATCGAGCACGTCGGCTGCGGAGGAAGTCATCCTTCGAGGATACGGTGGTCTCCATGCGCGTCTGCCTCGCCTCGACTTCCCCCGCCCGGCTCATGCTGCTGCGCCAGGCGGGCATCGAACCCCTCACCCTCTCCCCCGATGTGGACGAGGACGCCCTCGCGACCGCCGCCGAGGAGCGCATGGGCCCCCTGGCCCCTGCCGACCTCGTGCTGCTGCTCGCCCGGGCCAAGGCGGCCGCGGTCGCGGAGCGACTGGCCGCCGAGGGCGACTTCGACGGCATCGTGATCGGCGGGGATTCGATGTTCGCGCTCGGGGACCGCGTCTACGGCAAGCCCTATACCGCCGAAGAGGCCACGCGACGGTGGCGGGAGATGCGCGGCGCGACCGGGGTGCTGCACTCCGGGCACTCGGTGTTCCGTGTCGCGCCGGGGGCCGCCCCCGTCGAGGCGACCGCGGTCGCCGACGCCGCGGTGACGTTCGCCGATGACGTGTGCGAGGAGGAGATCGCGGCCTACGTGGCCTCGGGGGAGCCGCTCCATGTCGCTGGCGCCTTCACCGTGGACAGCCTCGGCGGCGCCTTCATCACCCGCGTCGAGGGGGATCCCTCGACGGTCGTCGGGATGTCACTGTCCACCGTGCGCCGCCTCGCGGCCGACCTGGGGGTCCGGTGGACGGATCTGTGGTCGTAGACTCCCCTCCACGTTTTTCCCTCTTTCTTGTCGAGAGTCGTCAAAAGTATCGGGATGCTACTCGCTAGGCTGGCAACCATGCCTGAAATCGCGAAGGTGCTCGTCGCCAACCGCGGCGAGATCGCCGTCCGCATCGTCCGTGCCGCTCGTGACTCCGGGATCGCCTCGGTCGCCGTCTACGCCGATCAGGATCGTGACGCTCTGCACGTGCGCCTGGCCGACGAGGCCTACGCGCTCGGCGGCGCGACCAGCGGGGAGACCTACCTCCAGATCGAGAAGATCCTCTCCGTCGCCCGCCGCGCCGGCGCCGACGCCGTGCACCCCGGCTACGGGTTCCTCGCCGAGAACGCCGAATTTGCTCGCGCCGTGATCGACGCGGGCATGACCTGGATCGGCCCCTCCCCGGAGGCCATCGAGGCGCTCGGCGACAAGGTCACCGCCCGCCACGTCGCCGAGAAGGTCGGCGCCCCGCTCGCCCCTGGCACCCCCGGTCCGGTCTCCGGAGCCGACGAGGTCGTGGCCTTCGCGAAGGAGTACGGTCTCCCGATCGCGATCAAGGCCGCGTACGGCGGCGGCGGACGCGGCCTCAAGGTCGCCCGCGAACTGGACGAGGTCGAAGAGCTGTTCGAGTCCGCGACGCGCGAGGCCGTGGCCGCGTTCGGTCGCGGCGAGTGCTTCGTGGAGAAGTACCTCGACAAGCCCCGCCACGTCGAGACCCAGTGCCTCGCCGATGCCGAGGGCAACGTCGTCATCATCTCCACCCGCGACTGCTCCCTGCAGCGCCGCCACCAGAAGCTCGTGGAGGAGGCTCCCGCCCCCTTCCTGACGCCCGAGCAGAACGAGAAGCTCTACTCGGCCTCGAAGGCCATCCTCAAGGAGGTCGGCTACGTGGGCGCCGGCACCTGCGAGTTCCTGATCGGCGCCGACGGCACCGTGTCCTTCCTCGAGGTGAACACCCGTCTGCAGGTCGAGCACCCCGTGTCCGAAGAGGTCACCGGCATCGACCTGGTCCGCGAGCAGTTCCGCATCGCCGCGGGCGGCACGATCGACTACGACGATCCGCAGCCGCAGGGCCACTCCATCGAGTTCCGCATCAACGGCGAGGACCCCGGCCGCGGGTTCCTCCCCCAGCCGGGCCCCATCCACGTCTTCAAGACGTTCGGCGGCCCGGGCATCCGCCTCGACTCCGGCGTCACCGCCGGGGACGCGGTCTCGGGCGCGTTCGACTCGCTGCTGGCGAAGATCATCGTCACCGGCAAGGACCGCGCCGAGGCGCTGGAGCGTTCGCGCCGGGCCCTCGACGAGTTCGAGGTCGCGGGCCTTCCCACCGTCATCCCGTTCCACCGCAAGGTCGTCCGCGACCCCGCCTTCACGGCCGAGGACGGGACGTTCGGCGTCTACACGCGCTGGATCGAGACGGAGTTCGACAACGACATCCCCGCATGGGACGGCGAGCTCGAGGCTCCGGCTCCCGCGAACGCCCGGCACACGGTCGTGGTCGAGGTGGGCGGCAAGCGCCTGGAGGTCAGCCTTCCTGATCGCGTCGCGACAGTGCCGGGGACCACGGGTCGCCCGGCGGCCGTCCCGCCGTCGCGCCGCAGCCACGCCACCGTCGCCAACGCCGGTGCGTCGGGCGACGCGGTGAAGTCGCCCATGCAGGCCACGGTCGTCAAGGTCGCCGTCGAGGAGGGGCAGCAGGTCGTCAAGGGCGACCTCGTCGTCGTCCTCGAGGCCATGAAGATGGAGCAGCCGCTGCAGGCGCACAAGGACGGCGTCGTCGGCAACATCAACGCCGATGCGGGGGCCACGGTCGCCGCCGGTCACCAGCTCCTCACGATCTCCTGAGCCGAGAACCCGCTCAATCGCCGAGACCCCGGGTTGCAGACGTATGCAGCCCGGGGTCTCGGCGTGAGACCGGGTCTCGGATCAGGAGATGTTGACGAGGTGCATCGCGCGGCTGGCGTCGGTGATGCTGCTCGAGAGCGAGGGGTACGCGGCGAACACGCGGGAGACCTGGTCGACGGTGAGGCGCCGCTCCACCGCGATCGCGATCGGATAGATCAGCTCCGAGGCCTTCGGCGCCACGATCACACCGCCGATGACGGTGCCGGAGCCCTTGCGGGCGATGAGCTTGACGAAGCCGTCCTTGATGCCCATCATTTTCGCGCGCGGGTTCGCGGCGAGGGGAAGCTTGTAGACCATGCCGTCCGCCAAGCCGTCCTCCACGTCCTTCACGCCGTAGCCGACGGTGGCGATCTCCGGAGCCGTGAAGATGTTGGACGTGATCTTGATGAGCTCGAGCGGGATGACGATGTCGCCCAGCGCGTGGAACACCGCCGTCCGTCCCTGCATCGAGGCCACCGAGGCCAGCGGGAAGAAGTTCGTGCAGTCCCCCACCGCGTACACGTTCGGCACCGAGGTGCGCGCGACGCGGTTCACCCGGACATGACCGGAGTCGTCGAGCTCGACGCCCGCCTCCTCCAGCCCGATGCCGGCCGTGTTGGGGATCGAGCCGACGGCCATGAGGCAGTGGCTGCCCTCGACCGTGCGGCCGTCCGACAGGGTCACGGTGACGCCGTCGCCGACGACCTCGACCTTCTCGGCCCGCGACTTCGACAGCACCTGCATGCCGCCCCGCTTGAACACCTTCTCCAGCACGCGTGCGGCATCCTGGTCCTCGCCGGGGAGCACCTGCTCGCGGCTGGAGACCAGGGTGACCTTCGCGCCGAGGTTCATGTAGGCCGAGGCGAACTCGGCCCCCGTCACACCGGAGCCGACGACGATGAGGTGCTCCGGCAGCGCCTTCATGTCGTAGAGCTGGGTCCAGGTGAGGATGCGCTTGCCGTCGGGCTTCGCGGAGTCGAGTTCCCGCGGCGAGGCGCCGACCGCCACGACGATCGTGTCGGCCTCGACCCGGTCGAAGTCGGTGCCGCGCTCGCCGGTGGAGACGACGATGGCGTTCGGCCCCTCCAGTCGGCCGTGCCCGGACAGGATCCGGACGCCGGCGTCGAGCAGGGTCGTGCGCATGTCCTCGGACTGCTGTCCGGCGAGCGCGACGAGGCGCTTGTTCACCGCGGCGAGGTTGATGGCGATCTCCGGCTTGAGAGGCTTCCCGTTCTCCCCCTTGGCGTAGAAGTTCACACCGAGGTCGCTCGCCTCGGAGATCGCGACGGCGGCGTCCGCGGTCGCGATGAGGCTCTTCGACGGCACCACGTCGGTGAGCACGGCCGATCCGCCGACACCGACGCGCTCGACGAGGGTGACCTCCGCTCCGAGCTGGGCGGCCGCCAGGGCCGCCTCGTAACCGCCGGGTCCGCCGCCGAGGACGGCGACGCGCTGAGTGCGCTCGAAAGTGGTGGAAGACATGCTCTCCATTCTTCCGCAATCCTGGCACCGGAGCCTGCCACTTCCTAGAGTGGATCCATGCCTGAAACCCACAGCAACCCCCTCGACGACCCCGCCGCGAACCCGTTCGAGGTCGCCGCCGAAGCCGCCGCCGACATCGCGCGGCTGACAGGCGTCGAGAAGCACGACATCGCCCTCACGCTCGGCAGCGGCTGGGGCAAGGCGGCCGACCTCATCGGCGAGACCGTCGCCACGATCCCGGCGACCGAGGTGACGGGCTTCTCGAAGCCCGCGCTGGAGGGCCACGTCGGGACGCTGCGCAGCATCCGCACCCCGGGCGGGAAGAACGTCCTCGTCATCGGCGCCCGCACGCACTACTACGAGAACCACGGCGTCCGCCGGGTCGTCCACAGCGTCCGCACGGCGGCCGCGACCGGCGCCTCGATCATGGTCCTCACCAACGGCGCCGGCGGCATCCGCGAGACCTGGAAGCCCGGCCAGCCCGTGCTCATCAGCGACCACATCAACCTCACCGCCGACTCCCCGCTGGAGGGCGCGACGTTCATCGACCTCACCGACCTCTACGCGAAGCGCCTGCGCGACATCGCCCGCACGGTCGACCCCTCCCTCGACGAGGGCGTGTACACGCAGTTCCGCGGCCCGCACTACGAGACCCCGGCCGAGGTCCAGATGGCGAAGCACATCGGCGGGCACATCGTCGGCATGTCGACGGCGCTGGAGGCCATCGCGGCGCGCGAGGCCGGCATGGAGATCCTCGGGTTCTCGCTCATCACGAACCTCGCCGCGGGCATCCAGCAGACGCCGCTCAGCCACGCCGAGGTCATCGAGGCCGGACGCGAGGCGGAGCCGGTGATCTCCGCCCTCCTCGCGCGGGTGGTCGAGGCGCTGTGAGCGAGGAGCGTCTCGCCCAGGCCCGCGCCTGGCTGCGCCAGGACCCCGATCCGCAGACCCGCGACGAGCTCGCGGGCATCGTCACGCGTGCCGCCGCGGGCGACGACGCCGCCGCAGCCGACCTCGACGACCGCTTCGGCAGTCGCCTGGCCTTCGGGACCGCAGGCCTGCGCGGCGCCCTCGGCGCCGGGAGCAACCGGATGAACCGCCTGCTCGTGTCGCAGGCCGCGGCCGGCTTCGCGGCGTATCTGCGGGAGCGCGCCGGCGGGGCGACGCCCACCGTCGTCATCGGCTACGACGGGCGGCGCAACTCCCGGGTGTTCGCCCAGGACTCGGCGGAGCTCTTCGCCGGTGCGGGGCTGCGCGCGATCCTGCTCCCCCGCCTCTTGCCGACGCCGGTGCTGGCCTTCGCCGTGCGGCACCTCGGCGCCGACGCGGGCGTCATGGTGACCGCGAGCCACAACCCGCCGGACGACAACGGCTACAAGGTGTACCTCGGCGGTGCCGACGCGGGCTCGCAGATCGTCGCTCCCGCGGACGCCGAGATCGCGGCGCACATCCAGCGCATCGCCGACACCGCGGACGCACGCGCACTGCCGCGGTCGACGGCCTACGAGACCGCGGGCGAGGACCTCGTCGAGGCGTACGTCGCCGCCACCGCGGCCGTCGCCCCGGCTCCCGCCGCGGCCCGTCGCCTCCGCTGGGTCTACACGGCGATGCACGGGGTCGGCTGGGAGACGTTCGCCCGCATCCTCGACACCGCCGGATACCCGCGCCCCCTGGTCGTCGACGAGCAGCTGCACCCGGACGCGACCTTCCGCACGGTGTCCTTCCCGAATCCGGAGGAGCCGGGGGCCATGGACCTCGCCTTCGCGAAGGCGCGGAGGACGAAGGCGGACTTCATCCTCGCCAACGATCCCGATGCCGATCGTCTCGCCGTGGCGATCCCGGACGATTCCGCCCCGGACGGGTGGCGACGGCTGACGGGCAACGAGGTGGGTCTGCTGCTCGGCGCGCGCGCCGCACGCGCCGCCGCCGGCACGCCCGGTGCCTCCCTGGCCTGCTCGCTGGTGTCCTCCCCCGGCCTCGGCGCGATCGCCGCGCACCACGGCCTGGACTTCCACGAGACGCTCACGGGCTTCAAGTGGATCTCGCGTGCCCCCGGCATCGTGTTCGGATTCGAGGAGGCGCTCGGCTATCTGGTGAACCCGGAGACCGTGCGCGACAAGGACGGCATCTCGGCGGCCGTCGCGGTGCTCGGACTCGCCGCGGAGGCACAGGAGCGCGGCCTGACCCTCGCCGACCTCGTCCGCGAGGTCGGCGACACGTACGGCCACTTCGCGAGCGCGCAGGTGTCGGTGCGCGTCGCCGATCTCTCCCTCATCGGCACGGTCATGCTCTCGCTGCGTTCGCTTCCGCCGACGCAGATCGGCGGACGCTCGATCGGCTCCGCGGAGGACCTGCTCCGGAGCGCGCCGGGCCAGCCGTCCGGGGATGTCCTGCGGTACCGCCTCTCGGACGGCTCGCGGGTGATCGTCCGACCGAGCGGCACCGAGCCGAAGCTCAAGGTCTACATCGATGCCACGGGCGAGTCGGCGGAGGCCGCCGCGGCCGCCGTCGCCGAACTCGAGGCGGGCGTGCGGACGCTCCTGGACGAGCGCTCCTGACCATGCCGGTCCGCCACGTCGTCGTCAGCGCCCACAACGGGGTGCACGCACGACCGGTCGCGGAGCTCGTGCGCCTTGCGCAGGCGCACGAGCTCCCGGTCACGCTGCGCACGTCCGACGGCACCACGGTCGATCTGCGCAGCGTCCTCGCCGTGATGGACCTCGCCCTCGCTCCGGGCGACGAGGTGCTGCTGGAGACCGCCCCCTCCGCCACGTCGGAGAGCGTCCTCGCGCAGCTCGCGCGGGTGCTGGCGCCGGACGCCTGAGCCTCAGCCGTCGATGACGGCGACGAGCTCGTCGAGGAAGCCCTCGAACGTCGTGCCGCGGCGGACGATCCGCTGCACGCTCTCCCGCTCGCTGAACACCTCGACGAGCTGCTCGAACACGGTCTGGAACGCGGCCCGGTCGCTCTCGCTGAAGGCGGCGAGCGCGACGACCTGCACGCGGCCGTCTCCCCACGCCGCCGATCCGTCGGCCACACCGAGTGCGATGGCCGTGCGCGTCGCGGTCATCTGGAGCGCGTGCGGGACGGCGAGCGCGTCGGTGAAGGCCGTCGATGACATCCGCTCGCGCACGATCGTGTTGTCCACGTAGTCGTCGCCGATGAGCCCGGCGCGGACGAGCGGAGCGCCGAGGCGTCGGATGATGGCCTCCTCGCCGTCGTCGGGGAGCGGGTGCACATAGGCGTCCGGGTGGAAGTAGCGGGCGAGCTCCTCGCGGAGTCTGGTGAGCCGCCGACCGCGCCGCAGCCGGGCCGCGGCCTGCTGGATGCGGTCGACATCGGCATCGGTGAGGAACGGCTGGATGCGGACGAACCGGTCGCCGCCGGTTCCCGGTTCGATCGTGCTCAGCACGAGGTCGGTGTCGAAGGACGCCCAGTCCGGGTCGACGTTGGTGACGACGCTGGTGACCTCGATGGCCGACCCCAGCGAGCGGTCGACGCTGGAGCGGAGCAGTTCGTGCAGCTCGTAGTAGCCGGGGCAGACGATCGTCGCGGTGAGGATGGACTCCGCCTTGCGGCTCCGCTCCAGCCGTCCCCCGACGTGCATGGCGATGTAGGCGATCTCGTCGTCGTGGATCGGGGTCCCGAGCCGGTCGTGGAGGCCGCTCGCGATCGAGACCGCGACCTCGAAGATCATCGGATACGTCGTCTTCAACGACCGGGTCAGCGGGTTGCGGGTGAGGGCGCTCTCCTCGGCCCGCCGGAGGAGGTTCTGCACGTGCAGGGCGAGACGCAGCACGAAGGTCTCGTCGACGAGGTCGACCCGGTAGTCGTCGGCCGCCCGCGCGATCTCGGCCCGTACCGCGGCCTCCACGTCCGGACTGACACCGCTGCGCGCGAGTTCCCTTGTCGCCTCGCCGCCCGGAGCGACGATGCGCGTCAGGACGAGGGAGGCCAGGTGTCCGCTGTCCCCCTCCCCGAGCACCACATCGAAGTGCGCGGCCGCGAGCCGCGCGATGACGGCACCCACCCGCGGGATCTCGGGTCGGGCGCCGGACGGCGGAGCCTCGAGGGCCCGGCCGGCCGCCACGCGCTCGGCCGCGATGGCGATGTGGAGCAGGACGTCGGCGATCGCGAGCTCGTTGACGTAGTAGCCGAGTTCGCCGAGCTCGCCGACCAGGGCGGATTTGAAGGGACCGACGGCCCTCGCGTCGACGGCCGTGCCGGAGAGGGCTCTCCGGAAGATCTCGGGGTGGAAGGACGCGTCGTCCATCTCGTCATGGGCGAGGCGGCTGAGCAGACGCCGCTGCGCCGCCTCGTCGCCGCGGAGCCGCACCCGTTCGCGCGCCCGCTCCAACGTCAGGTCGGTGCCGTCGAGGAGGCCGCGCACCCGCACGAGATCGGCCTCGAGGGTCGCCTCGCTCACGTGCAGCGCGTCCGCGGTGTCGAAGACGTCGATGCCCTCCGGCGCGTCGAGGAGCAGCCGGACGAGCGCGTGGAGGCGTTCCCGCGGTGCGGAGTCGCCACCCTGCCGGACCCGGAGGGCGCCACGGGCGCCGGGGCCGGCGCGATAGCCCGCGGGACCGGACTCGACGACGGCGGCGCCGGGTGTGCGGGCGTTCAGCGCCGCGACGTACGAGCGGATGCTCCGCGGGGTCACGCCCAGGAGATCGGCGAGGGTGCCGGCGGTCGCCCAGCCCTCCTCGCGCAGCAGCGCGGAGAGGAGCTGGTCCTGACGCTGGCGCGACATGATCCCTCCGAGTTCCCGTGCTGACGGCACTGTCCGATTGCTCTCCATGATGACAGCCCCGGACGGCTCCGGGGCGGCGACGGGGGTTCCGCAGGGGCGGAAGAGAACGTGTTGGTGCCCACGCGCCCTGCTTTCCCAGACTGTTCTCAGGAAGGTGACATCGATGAGGATTCTCGTGGTCTGCGGCGCTGGGGCGTCGAGCACGTTCGTCGCACAGCGCCTGCGCACCGCCGCCGCCGCGACCGGTCTCGACTGGGACGCGGACGCCGGGACGGAGAGCGCGGTCGCCCACGGCGGCCATGATCTCGTCCTCGTCGGCCCGCATCTGCGTGAGCGCCTGGCGATGCTCCGCACTCTCACGTCCGCACCCGTCGTCGTCCTCCCGGACGACGTCTTCGCCGACCGCGAGGGCCGTCGCACCCTCCTGCTCGCCCAGTCGACCCTCGCCGCGGCCGGCGAGGCCCCGAAAGGAACACCATGACCGCCACCCGCACCGTCCGCATCGGCTCCTCGCACGGCCTGCACGCCCGTCCGGCGAAGATCTTCGCGCAGGCCGCGAAGGACTCCGGCCTCGCGGTCACCATCGCCAAGGACTCCGGCAAGCCCGTCAACGCGGCGAGCATCCTCGGGGTGATCGCCCTGGCGATCGAGCACGGCGACTACGTGACGCTGACGGCCGAGGGCGACGGCGCGGAGGACGTGCTGGACACTCTCACGGAGCTGCTGACGACCGACCACGACCAGGACGCGACCGGATGAGCGCGCTGCGAGGAGTGGGGATTGGCCTCGGCGTCGCGCAGGGGCCGGTCGTGCGCATGACCGAGGCGCTGCCGGCGCCTGAGAACGTTCCGAGCACGGCGGGAGCCGAGGCAGAGCGCGCCAGGGCCCGCGAGGCGGTCGCGGTCGTCGCCCGCGAACTCACGGAACGCGGCGAGGCCGCCGGCGGGGCGGCCAGGGAGGTCCTCGAGGCGCAGGCGATGATCGCGGAGGACCCCACCCTGCAGGACGAGGTCGACGCCAGGATCGATGCCGGTGCGACCGCGGAGTGGGCGGTGCATGACGCCTTCGCCGGGTTCCGTGCGACGCTCGAGGCCGTCGGCGGCTACCTCGGCGAGCGCGCCGCCGACCTCGACGACATCGCCCAGCGGGTGCTCGCCCGCCTGCGCGGGGTGGACGCCCCCGGCGTCCCCGACCCCGGCCACCCCTTCGTCCTCGTGGCGCGCGACCTCGCCCCGGCCGACACGGCCCTGCTGAACCTCGACCAGGTGCTCGCCCTCGTGACCACCGACGGCGGACCCACCTCCCACACCGCGATCCTCGCCAGGGAGAAGGGCATCGTGGCGGTCGTCGGCGTCGCCGGCGGCACGGCGCTGTCCACCGGGGAGACGGTGATCGTCGACGCCGCCGCTGGTGTCGTCACCCGCGAACCCACCGACGACGAGCGTGCTCGTGCCACCGAGCGCGCCGCCGCCCGCAGGGCCGCGGACGACGCGCCCCTCACGCCCGGTGCCCTCGCCGACGGCACGCCGGTCGCGCTGCTCGCGAACCTGGGCAAGCCCGCGGACGCGGCGGACGCGGTGGCGCGCGGCGCGGAGGGCGTCGGGCTGTTCCGCACCGAGTTCCTCTTCCTGTCCGCGTCGCAGGCGCCCACCGTGGCCCAGCAGCGCCAGGCGTACCGGGAGCTGCTGGAGGCCTTCCCCGGGCAGAAGGTCGTCGTGCGGATGCTCGACGCGGGGGCGGACAAGCCGTTGGCCTTCCTCAACGACGCCCACGAGGAGAACCCGGCCCTGGGCCTGCGTGGTCTGCGAGCGCTCCGGGCGAGTGAAGACATCCTCCGCGAGCAGCTGACGGCGCTCGCCGAGGCCGACGCCGAGACCTCCGCCGACCTCTGGGTCATGGCACCCATGGTCGCCACGGTCGAGGAGACCGCGTACTTCACCGGCCTCGCCCGGGAGTACGGCCTGCAGACCGCAGGGGTCATGGTCGAGGTGCCCTCCAGCGCGCTGCTCGCCGACCGCGTGCTGGCTCACGCGGACTTCGCGTCGATCGGCACGAACGACCTCACGCAGTACACGATGGCCGCAGACCGTCTCCTCGGCTCGGTGGCCTCGTTCCAGGACCCGTGGCATCCCGCCGTGCTGCGCCTCGTGCGGGAGGTCGGCACGGCCGGCGCCCGCCTGGGCAAGCCGGTCGGGATCTGCGGCGAGGCCGCCGCCGACCCGCTGCTCGCCGTCGTCCTCGTGGGGCTCGGCGCCACGAGTCTGTCCATGGCCCCGTCCGCCCTCGCCGACGTGCGTCAGGCGCTCGCCGCCCGCACGCCCGATGAGGCCGTGCGCCTCGCGGAAGCCGCGCTGGCCGCGGACGACGCCCCCTCCGCCCGCACCGCTGCGGCGACCCTCGCCGCGGCCCTCCCCCCTCACCAGAAAGAGACCACATCATGACGACGACGTCACCCGCCGCCACCCGCACCGGTGGCCTCCGCGTGGGCGTGCAGCGTTTCGGCACGTTCCTCTCCGGCATGATCATGCCGAACATCGCGGCCTTCATCGCCTGGGGCTTCATCACGATGCTCTTCATCCCCGACGGGTTCTTCGGTGCCCGGAGTCCGTTCGGCTGGCACTGGGCCGGCGTCGCCGAGATCATCGGCGGCGGCGGCGACTCGGCCGTGATCGGATGGCAGGGCGCCATGACCGCCGTCGCCGAGGGAGACAGCGGCAACATCGCCGCCTACGTCGGCCTCGTCGGCCCGATGGTGACGTACCTCCTGCCCCTCCTCATCGCCAACACCGCGGGCCGCCTGGTCTACGGCGAGCGCGGCGGTGTCGTGGCGACCATCGCGACCGTCGGTGTGAT
Organism: Microbacterium sp. BLY; assembly: GCF_017939615.1. NCBI lineage: Bacteria > Bacillati > Actinomycetota > Actinomycetes > Micrococcales > Microbacteriaceae > Microbacterium > Microbacterium sp. BLY. Next base: position 170,865 of record NZ_JAGKSR010000002.1, on the reverse strand, counting down.
CGTCGGAACGAACATCCCGATGTTCCTCGGGGCCATGATCATGGGTCCGATCGCCGCCTGGCTGACGAAGCGGATGGACCGCCTGTGGGAGGGCCGGATCCGTCCCGGTTTCGAGATGCTCGTCAACAACTTCTCGGCCGGCATCCTCGGCATGGTCCTCGCGATCCTCGGATTCTTCGCGTTCGGTCCGGTCATCCTCGGTGTCAGCACCGCGCTGGGCGCCGCGGTCGACGGTCTCGTCGACCTGAACCTCCTGCCCCTGGTGTCGATCATCGTCGAGCCGGCCAAGGTGCTCTTCCTCAACAATGCCATCAACCACGGCGTGTTCACCCCGCTCGGCATCGATCAGGCCGCCGAGACCGGCAAGTCGATCCTCTTCCTCATCGAGGCGAACCCCGGGCCCGGCATCGGACTGCTGCTGGCGTTCAGCTTCTTCGGGGTCGGCGCGGCCAAGGCCTCCGCTCCCGGTGCCGCCATCATCCAGTTCTTCGGCGGCATCCACGAGATCTACTTCCCGTACGCGCTCAGCAAGCCCGCCACGATCCTCGCGCTCATCGCGGGTGGCGCGACCGGAGTGACGACGAACATGGTCCTCGGCGGCGGCCTGGCCTTCCCGGCGGCCCCCGGCAGCATCATCGCCGTGACTGCCGCGGCCATCGGCCCCGGCGTCGCCAACCTCCTGGTCGTGTACCTGTCGGTCATCCTGGCCGCGACCGTCACGTTCCTGCTCACCGCCGTGATCCTGCGCGCCTCCCGCAAGCGCGACCTCGAAGCGGAGAGCGACACCTTCGGCGCGGCGATCGCGCAGACCGAGGCCAACAAGGGCAAGTCGTCCGCCGCGATGGATGCGCTGCGCTCCTCCACCGGCACGGCCGCCGCCCCTGCTGAGGCGACCACCACGGTCGTCGACCGTCCGATCTCGACGATCGTGTTCGCGTGCGACGCCGGCATGGGCTCCTCCGCGATGGGAGCGAGCGTGCTGCGCAACAAGATCAAGAAGGCCGGTATCGAAGGCGTCACCGTCACGAATGCCGCCATCGCGAACCTCGACGGGACGGCCGATGTGGTCATCACCCAGCAGCAACTCACCGACCGGGCCACGGCGAAGTCGCCGGACTCGGTGCACGTGTCGGTGGACAACTTCATGAACTCGCCGAAGTACGACGAGGTCGTCGAGATGGTCAAGGAACAGCGAAAGGACGAAGAATGAGCGTTCTCACTGCCGAGCAGGTCCGCATCCACCCAGGAGGGGCCTCGCGCGACGAGGCCCTGCAGGAGGCGACCGGCATCCTGGTCGCCGCCGGCGCGGTGACCCCGGCGTACGTCGACGCGATGCGCCAGCGCGAGGAGACGGTGTCGACGTACATGGGCAACGGGCTGGCGATCCCGCACGGCACGAACGACGCGAAGGACGCCATCCTCGCCTCCGCCCTGTCCGTCGTCCGCTATGACGGTGGGGTCGACTGGGACGGCGAGCAGGCGACGTTCGTGATCGGCATCGCCGGAGTCGGCGACGAGCACCTCGACATCCTGTCCCGCATCGCGATCCTGTTCTCGGAGGAGGACGACGTCGCCCGGCTGGCGGCGGCGACCACGCCGGACGAGCTGTTCGCCCTGCTCTCGGAGGTGAACGAGGGATGAAGGCGGTCCACTTCGGGGCGGGCAACATCGGGCGCGGATTCGTCGGCCTGCTCCTGCACGAGGGCGGGTACGAGGTCGTCTTCTCCGACGTCGCTGACGCGCTCGTGGAGGCGATCGATCAGGCCGGCTCCTACACCGTCCACGAAGCCGGCCCCGGAGGGACCGACCACATCGTCACCGGGTTCCGTGCGGTGAACAGCCGCACGGACCCGGCGGCGGTGGCGGAGGAGGTGGCGACGGCCGACGTCGTCACCACGGCCGTCGGCCCGACCGTCCTGCGGTTCGTGGCTCCGTCGATCGTCGCCGGTCTCGCCCTGCGCTCCCCCGAGACCGCGCCTCTGCAGGTGATGGCCTGCGAGAACGCCATCGGCGCGACCGACCAGCTGCGGCAGGAGATCGTCGCCGCGGCCGGTACGGACGCCGAGACGCTGCTCTCCCGCGCCGTCTTCGCGAACACCGCTGTGGACCGCATCGTGCCGGCGCAGCCGGCGGGCGGCGGCATCGACGTCACGGTCGAGCCGTACTTCGAGTGGGCCATCGAGTCGGCACCCTTCGGCGACACCCCGCCGCGGATTCCCGGTGCCCATTTCGTCGCGGACCTCGCCCCGTACATCGAGCGCAAGCTCTTCACGGTGAACACCGGTCACGCTGCCACCGCGTACTTCGGGGCGCGAGCCGGCATCGAGCGGATCTCGGACGCGCTGGCGGACGAGTCCATCGCCGCGCAGGTCGCCGCCGCCCTGGAGGAGACCTCGGCGGTGCTGGTCGTCGAGCACGGCCTGGACCCGGCCGAGCTCGCGCAGTACCGGGCGACCATCCTGGAACGCTTCCGCAACCCCGCGCTCGTGGACACCGTGCAGCGGGTGGGACGCCAGCCCCTGCGGAAGATCTCCCGGCATGAACGCTTCATCGGCCCGGCGGCCATGGCGGCCGAGCACGGCCTGTCGACGGACGCTCTGGTGGCCGCCGTCGCCGCGGCCCTCGAGTTCGATGACGCCGCAGACGAGCAGGCCGTGGAGCTGCAGACGCTCCTGCGCACCGAGGACCCCGCGGGCTTCACCGTCCGCACCACGGGGCTGGATCCGGAGCACCCGCTGTTCCCGGCGATCCGCGACGCCGTGGCTCTCCGTCAGGCGGCGCTGGCCGGCTGACGGGACGCGACGTCCGGGCGGGAGTAGCGTTGCTGCTGTGCAGAAGAAGCCCGGACGCCGCGTCCTGAGACGGGTCCTGTGGAGTGTGGCGGTCGTCCTCCTCCTCGCCATCGGCGGGATCCTCGTCTGGAGCCAGATCGGCGTCATGGCCGCAGAGCCCGAGCCGCTCGCCGCCGTCCGGGAGAACCCGGCGATCACGGTGACCGACGCCGAGGAAGGGATCGTCCTGGAACCGGCGGACGGGGGCTCCGACCGCGGACTCGTGTTCATCCCGGGCGCGAAGGTCGATCCGTGGGCGTACGCGTCGATCCTCCAGGGACTCGCAGAGGAGGGCACCACGGTCATCATCACGCGCCCCTGGCTCAACCTCGCCTTCTTCGACCCGCGGGGCCTCGGCTCCTTCACGAGCGCCGCGCCCGACGTCGGCACCTGGGCCGTGGGCGGCCACTCCCTCGGCGGCGTGCGCGCCTGTCAGCTCGCGGCGGACGCCGACGCCCTCGTGCTCTTCGCCTCCTACTGCGCGACCGACCTCTCCGATTCCGACCTTCCGGTGCTCAGCGTCTCCGGCAGCGAGGACGGCCTCTCCACGCCCGAGAAGATCGCGGACGCCCGCGCCGAGCTCCCCGCGGACGCGGAGTTCGTCGAGATCGACGGTGCCTCCCATGCCTCTTTCGGCGACTACGGGCCCCAGTCCGGAGACGGCACCCCGACCATCGCCGACGATGAGATGCATGCCGAGGTGACCGAGACCGTCGGCGGGTTCTGGAAGCAGGTCGAGCCCTAGGACACCCGAGGATCCCCGAGGACGGCGTCGAGCAGCGGATGCAGGTGCCGCGTGCCCAGCACGCCGGCTGCCGATCGCGCGCCCGCCGAGAGCGCCGATGCCAGGTCGGCGCCCCGGAGCCGCGCGTCGAGGACTCCGGCGAAGAACGCATCGCCCGCGCCGTTGGTGTCGACGACGGTGGCCGGCAGAGCCGGTACCCGCAGCTCGATCCCGTCCGTCCCCACCGCGACCGCCCCCGCGGCGCCGAGCGTGCAGACGGCGAACGCCGCTCCGCCGGCGATGACGGCGCGGAGGAACTCCACCGGCGCACTCAGCCGGTCCGCATTGCAGAAGACCGCCGCGGCCGCGTCCAGGAATGGCCGGTGATACCCGTCGACGCCGTCGTAGTCGTGCACGTCGACCCAGAGCGGCGTGCCGCTCGCCGCCGCGAGCGGCAGCAGCCGCCGCGGCTCGGCGGCCAGATCGAGGACGACGGCATCGGCGGCGGCCATCTCCGCCGCCCGGACGGAGTCCCCCGCGCCCGCGGTCTCCGCCGGCGCGGAGAGGTACAGCGACACGCGCTCGCCCTTCCGGGTCATCAGGTTGAGGTGCCGCTCCGTGGTTCCGTCCGTCCACTGCGCGACCACCCCGGCCGCCTCCAGCGCCGCACGCACCCGTCGGCCGTCTTCGTCCGGCCCGGCGACGGCGTGCAGCACGGCCGAGCGGCCGAGTGCGGACAGCGCCAGCGCCTTCCCCGCGCTCGTGCCGCCGACCGTCTCCCAGCTCGCTTCAGCGAACTGCATGTGCGGCACCGGTTCGGGCAGGCGGTCGAGGAGCACCATGCGGTTCCAGGAGGCGGGACCGGCGAGGAAGACGGAAGCGGTCATGCGCTCATCCTCCCCTGGCACCTGGCCTCAGCCGATGCGCGACACCAGGGCGTCGAGGCCCAACCCGTAGTCGATGCGCACGACCGGGAGCGCGAGCTTGTCGGTCCCGATCTCGACGACCCCCGGCTCGATGGTGCGTGCGAGCTCGAAGCCGGCCTGCCGGACGCCCTCCTTCGCGGTGTCGTCGTGATGACCGAACGGGTAGGCGACGACCTCACGGGCGCCGAGCAGATCGCCCGAGACGGTGAGGTCGGCGGCGATCTCCTCCGGCGTCGCGTTGACCATCCGCCCCCGGCCGTTCTCCCCCGCCTGGTGCATGTCGTGCGTGTGCGAGCGCCGGAGCACCCAGAGCGACGGCGGCGGATCGGTGCGGTACGCGGTCACCATGAACGACGTCGTCAGCACCTGATGCTTCTCGACGACCGGTGCGGCCAGGTCGAACCAGGACTGGTCCGCGTCGTCATCCGTGATGATCACCGACCGCGTCGGCAGGTACAGCCGGCCGTCGATGAAGGCGCTGAGCTCGTCCCACGTCGGAAGATAGAAGCCGGTCGTGGCGATGTGCTCCATGTGGGCGTCGAAATCGCCGATGTACGCGTAGTTACCGCGCAGCCACCCGCTCTCCCCCTCGGGATTCGCGGTGAACTGGTGGTACATGAGGATCGGCACCCTCGTCCCCGCGGCGGCGTTCGCCTCCGGTGTCATCCACGCGGCGAACAGCTCGACCTGATGATCGATGCACGCCACGACCTCCGCACCGTTCACGCGGGCGGTGGCGTCGACGGCCGCGGCGTCGGCGGCCGTGGGATACCAGCCCGCGAAGACCCGCCCGTCCTGCGTCGGGAGGGGAAGGCCGGCATAGAGGCTCCCCTCCTGCTGGAGCTGCGGCTCCGCTGGCGCACCCTCACCGGAGAAGGTGACCGCGCACGCCCGCGGGTCGTCCGCGTCCGCCACCAGCTGCTCCGCGGCGGTCAGCGGTCGCGGGATCGCCGAACCGGCCGCACGAGCCGGCCGGCTCTCCTGCTCCGCCGATGCCGCCCGCTGCCACAGCACCACACCGGTGACCGCAGCGCCGGCGAGCAGCGCGACGCCGGTCACGACGATCAGCGCGATCCCCCTGCGCCCTCTCCCCCCGGAGCGCACGTCAGGCGTCGAATCCCTCGGCGATCATCTCCACGAGCTCTTCACGCTCCTCTACGGGGAGGAAGGCAGCCGCGGCCGCGTTGAACTGGAAGGCTTCGAGGTCGTCGAGGTCGTACTCGAAGGTCTGCACCAGCAACGCCAGCTCCCGCGTCAGCGAGGTCCCGCTCATGGTGCGGTTGTCGACGTTCACCGTCACGGCGAAACCGAGCTGGTACAGCAGGTCGAACGGATGGTCGGCCAGGGTGTTGCCCCACGCGGCGACCGCCCCCGTCTGCAGATTGGACGAGGGCGAGAGCTCCAGAGGGATCTCGCGATCCCGGACCCACCGGGCGAGGTCGCCGAAGCGCACCTGCACCTCGTCGCCTTCCTGGGTGACGATCTCGAGGTCCTCGGCGATGCGGACGCCGTGTCCGAGCCGGAGTGCACGGCCGTCGAGCAGCGCCGAACGGATCGACGCGAGTCCCGCCGCCTCTCCCGCGTGCACGGTGACCGGGAAGAAGTTCTCGGCGAGGTAGTCGAAGGCCGCCCGGTGGTTCGACGGCAGGAAGCCGTCCTCGGGGCCGGCGATGTCGAAGCCGACCGCACCGCGCCCTCGGAAGTCGACCGCGAGCTCGGCGATCTCCTGCGCGCGATCCGTGTGTCGCATCGCCGTGAGGAGCTGGCCCACGCGGATGCTGCGACCGCTCCGGTCCGCCGCATCCTCGCCCTCTTCGATCCCCTGCTGCACGGCCTCGACCGCCTCCGCCAGCGAGAGACCGCGGCCCTGGTGCTGCTCCGGCGCCCAGCGAACCTCCCCGTAGATGACGCCGTCGGCGGCGAGGTCCTGTACGAACTCCCGCGCGACCCTGGTCAGGCCCTCGCGCGTCTGCATGACGGCGGTGGTGAGGTCGAACGTCTTCAGGTACTCCACCAGAGAACCCGAGTCGCTCTTCTTCGCGAACCAGGACGTGAGCGCCGCCGGGTCGGAGGCGGGGACGTCGAGGCCGATCGCGTCGGCGAGTTCGATGATCGTGGCCGGGCGCACGGCACCGTCCAGGTGGTCGTGCAGCGACACCTTCGGCAGGCTCCGCAGGGAGACGCCCTGGATGGCGACGTCGCCGTTCGCATCGATCGACATGGGGATCCTCTCGGTCGCGGGGTGTTCGTTCAGGCTATCGCCCGCGCCTCACGCCGTGATGCGCTCCCGGACGATCGGCCCCACGGCGGGGGCGTCGTCGCCGAGTTCCCAGGCACCCTCCAGCGCCTCGATGGCCCGCGGGAACCGCGCCTCGTCGGCGGCCGACAACGTGAAGAGCGGCTGTCCCGCTGCCACGCGGTCGCCGGGCTTGGCGTGCAGGTCGATGCCCGCCTCGAAGATCACGGGATCCTCGGCGCGGGCGCGGCCCGCGCCCAGGCGCCACGCCGCGATCCCGAAGGGCAGCGCATCCATGCGGGTCACGACGCCGTCGGCGGGGGCGGTGACGACGTGCGTCTCGCGTGCGGTCGGCAGGGCCGCATCGGGGTCGCCGTCCTGCGCGCGGATCATCGCCTTCCAGGTGTCCATCGCGCGGCCGCCGTCGAGCGCCGCCTCCACGTCCGCGTCGGGCTGCCCGGCCAGCGCGAGCATCTCCCTGGCGAGCGCGACGGTCAGCTCGCGGACATCGGCTGGTCCCCCGCCGGCGAGGATCTCCACCGACTCGCGGACCTCGTTCGCGTTGCCGATCGCCCGCCCGAGCGGGACGTTCATGTCCGTCAGCAGCGCGGTGGTGGCGACACCGGAGTCGGTGCCGAGCGCGACCATCGTGCGGGCGAGCTCCCGAGCACGATCGATGTCCTGCATGAAGGCCCCGGAGCCGAACTTCACGTCGAGGACGAGCGCATCCGTTCCCTCCGCGATCTTCTTCGACATGATGCTGGACGCGATCAGCGGGATGGCCTCCACCGTGCCCGTCACGTCCCGCAGGGCGTACAGCTTCTCGTCGGCGGGCGCGAGCCCGGAACCGGCGGCGCAGATGACGGCACCGACGTCGCCCTGCATCTGGGCGAACATCTCCTCGTTGCTGAGCGCCGCGCGCCAGCCGGGGATCGACTCCAGCTTGTCGAGCGTGCCACCGGTGTGGCCCAGGCCGCGGCCGCTGAGCTGCGGCACCGCCACCCCGAACGAGGCCACCAGCGGAGCCAGCGGAAGCGTGATCTTGTCGCCGACGCCGCCCGTCGAGTGCTTGTCGACGGTCTTCTTGCCGAGGGTCGCGAAGCTCATCCGCTCTCCGGACGCGATCATCGCATCGGTGAGCACACGGATCTCGTCCCGCTCCATGCCACGCTGGAAGATCGCCATCGCGAACGAGGCCATCTGCGCGTCGGACACGTACCCGCGGGTGTAGGCGTCTACCATCCAGCGCAGCGCCGGCTCGGGAACGACACCCCCGTCGCGCTTGGCACGGATCACATCGACCGCGTCGAACGGCTCCACACTCATCGTCCTTCTCCGTCCGGTCCCTGGGCCTGGCGAAGGGCCCGCGGCCCGAACGCGTCGGGCAGTACTTCGTCGATCGTGCGGATGCCGGAGACCGTCTCCAGCAGCATGCCGGGGACGGCATGCTCGGACAGCAGCTGCCGGCACCGTCCGCACGGCATGATCGTCTCGCCGTCGTTGTTGACGCACACGAAGGCGACGAGCTGGCCGCCGCCCGACATGTGCAGGTCGCCCACGAGCGCGCACTCGGCGCACAGCGTGACGCCGTAGGAGGCGTTCTCGACGTTGCAGCCGGCGACGATGCGCCCGTCGCTCACGAGCGCCGCCGCCCCCACCCGGTAGCGGGAGTACGGGGCGTACGCCTTGGTCATGGCATCGGCGGCGACCTGACGCAGCTCGTCCCAGTCGATGTCCGTCATGGTGATGGTTCCTTCTTCCCTACGGGGTCTACGACTTGATGTACGGCTTGCCGCTCGCGGCCGGGCCGCGGATCTGACCCGCGAAGCCGGCGACCGCCAGCAGTGTGACGACGTACGGCAGCATGAGCATGAACTCGCCGGGGATCGGCGTCTTCAGGATCGACAGCAGGTTCTGCAGGTTCGTCGCGAATCCGAAGAGCAGGGCGGCGAGCGTGGCGCGGATCGGGTCCCAGCGGCCGAAGATCACGGCGGCGAGGGCGATGAAGCCGAGTCCGGCGGTCATCTCCTTGCCGAACTGCGGGACCGAGACGAGGGTGAAGTACGCGCCGCCGATGCCGGCGATCGCGCCCGCGAGCAGCACGTTCCAGAAGCGCGTCGGGTTGACCCGGATTCCGACCGTGTCCGCCGCCTGCGGGTGCTCGCCCACGGCGCGCAGCCGGAGGCCCCACTTCGTGCGGTACAGACCCCAGGCTACGACGGCCACCGTGATGAACATCAGGTACACGATGAAGGTCTGGTTGAAGAGCACGGGGCCGATGATCGGGATGTCGCTCAGCAGTGGGATCTCGATGCGCGAGAAGCGCACCGGAGTGTTCAGCTCGGCCTCGTTCGGGGCGAGGAGCGCGCCGTAGAGGAAGCCGGTGAGGCCGGTGACGAGGACGTTGAGGACCACACCGACGATGACCTGCTCGACGAGGTACTTGATGGCGAACGCCGCCAGGACGCTCGCGACGAGTACCCCGCCGATCATCGCACCGATCAGGCCGACGAAGGCATTGCCCGTGATGCTCGACAGCAGCGCCGCCGAGAAGGCTCCGAGCAGCAGCTGTCCCTCGATCGCGACGTTGACCACGCCCGCCCGCTCGCCGATCACGCCGCCGAGCGCGCCGAACACGAGGGGTACCGACAGCGAGACCGCACCGAAGAGCAGGCTCGTGACGGGGACGAGACCGCCGGCCGCGGCCCAGACGAGGAACGCGAAGACGGCGAGCACGCCGTACGCCACGATCAGCCAGACCGAGGGGGCACGGTAGGTCCATGCCCGGAGGAACGCCCCGACCGTGAGGACGACGAGCACGGCGAAGACGACCCAGAAAGTCGGCGCCGTGGGCAGCCCGACGTCGGGGAGCTCGAACGCCGAGGTGCGGTCGCCCAGGCGGAAGGTGCTGATGCCGCTGCGCGGCACGGCGAGGAACAGCACCGCCAGGAGGGCGGTGACGACCGCGAGACTGATCGGCGCCTTCAGGTGGCGCTCCCGGACGGTGGCGAGCTGCACCGTGCCGTCGGCGGCTTCGGTCTGCACGAGCGACATCATGCCGTCACCGCCTTCTTCGCGGCCTTGGCTCTCGCCTTGGCCGCCTTCTCTGCATCGGACTTGGGGAGGAAGAACACCGCGCGCAGCAGCGGCGGCGCCGCGATGAACAGCACGACGAGCGACTGCACGACGAGCACGATGTCGACCGGGATGTCCTGCGCCTGCATCGAGAACGAGCCGGCTTTGAGGGCGCCGAACAGGATTCCGGCGGCGAACGTCCCCCACGCCCGGCTGCGCCCGAGGAGCGCCACCGTGATGGCATCGAACCCGATGCCGGCGTCGATGGTCTCCGTGACGCCGGTGGTGACCGCGCCCTGGAGCTGGTTCATACCCGCCAGGCCGGCCAGGCCGCCCGCGAAGAGCATCGCGTAGACGTACACGCGCTTGACGCTGATGCCCGCGGCGCGGGCGGCGGACGGGTTCTCCCCCACCGCGCGCATGCGCATGCCCAGCGAGGAGCGCTCGATGAGCCACCACACGAAGACCGTCGCGATCACCACGATCACGAACCCGAGGTCGAGCAGCGGGAACTGCGGGCCGAGGAGGGTCGGGAACTGCGCGCTCTCCGGCGTGGCCGAGCCGAGCGCCTGGTTGGTCCCCGGCTTCTGCAGGAGCCCGGGCGTCCGGATCATCCACAGCAGCAGGTAGTACGCGATGTAGTTGAGCATGATCGTGAGGATCACCTCGTGCGCTCCCGTGCGCGCCTTGATGAGACCGGCGATGCCGCCCCAGAGCGCACCGCCGGCGATGCCGGCGAGCAGCGTGACGGGGAGGTGGAACCAGATCGGCAGGTCGAGGTTGAACGTCAGCAGGGCCGCGACCGCGACGCCGACGAGCATCTGACCGCGGGCACCGATGTTGAACAGGCCGACGCGGAAGGCGAGCGCGACGCCCAGACCCGCGGCGATCAGCGGCGCGGCGAAGCCCAGCGTGTTCGTCAGCGGGCGGATCTGCGCGGCGAAGTCGGCCCCGCGCGCGTTGAAGAACGCCCCGCGGAACAGCGCCTCGTAGCCGTTGTAAACGGCGTTCCAGGCCGCGGCGAACGTGTCGCTCGGCTTGTTGAAGAAGTAGCCGGACGCTTCCAGCACGTCCTCGTTCGTGAAGGCGATGAGGACGCCGCCCACGATCAGCGCGAGGACGATCGCCAGGATCGTCGTGACCATGCTGCCGCGCAGGATCTCCTTGAGGATGGCGTTGCCGCGCGGAATCGGCGGCACCTCCTCCGCGAGGCCCCGGCTGGGCGGCAGCTGCTCGGGGGGCAGGCCCGTCGTGATGTCTCCTGCACCGGGTGTCGCGCCGCTCACGCGGTCACCTCCGCATCGGCCGCTCCGGCCATCATGAGTCCGAGTGTCTCCCGGGGGGTGTCACCGGGGACGATGCCGACGATGGTGCCGCGGTACATGACCGCGATCCGGTCGGCGAGGGCGGCGACCTCGTCGAGCTCGGTCGAGATGACGATCACCGGGATGCCCGCGTCGCGCGTCTCGATGATCCGCTTGTGGATGAACTCGATCGAGCCGACGTCGACTCCGCGGGTCGGCTGGGCCGCCACGAAGAGCCGCAGCTCCCGGCTCATCTCACGCGCGATGACGACCTTCTGCTGGTTTCCTCCGGAGAGGGTGCCCGCGGCGGTCTCCGGACCCTGCGTGCGGATGTCGTACTCGGCGATGCGCTCCTTCGCGAACTCTTCGAGCGCGCCGCGGCGCAGAGTGCCGAACCGGCTGAAGGCGGGATCGTCGGAGCGGTCGAGGATGAGGTTCTCGGCGACCGAGAACTCGGCGACGAGCCCGTCCTCCGTGCGGTCCTCCGGGACGAAGCCGACCCCCGCGTCGAGGATGCCGCGCACGCTCTTGCCGACGAGTTCGACGCCGTCGAGGACGACGCTGCCCTCGACACGCGCGGCGAGGCCGACGATGGCCTCCACGAGCTCGGTCTGCCCGTTGCCCTGCACCCCCGCGACGGCGAGGACCTCGCCCGGGCGCACCGTGAAGTCGACGTCATCGACGACGATGGCGCCGGTCGGGGTGAGCACGCGGAGGTTCCGGACCTCCAGGCCGCCCTCGCCGAGACGCGGAGCCTCCTTGTGCACGGTGAGCTCGACGGCACGGCCGACCATGAGCGACGCCAGCTCGGCGTTGGTCGCCGTCGGCGAGGCCTCCCCCACCACCCGGCCGAGGCGCACGATCGTGATGCGGTCGGCGACCTCGCGCACCTCGCGCAGCTTGTGCGTGATGAAGACGATGGCGGTGCCCTCGTCGCGGAGCTGGCGCATGATGGCCATCAGCTCGTCGGTCTCCTGCGGGGTGAGCACCGCGGTCGGCTCGTCGAAGACGAGGACCTTCGCGTCACTGGAGAGCGCCTTGATGATCTCGACGCGCTGCTGCACACCGACCGGCAGATCGCCCACGACGGCGTCCGGATCGATGTCGAACCCGAACCGCGCAGCGACCGCCCGCACGTGCTCCCGCGCCTTCGCGATGTCGAGCGTGCCGACGCCCTTGGTCTGCTCGTGCCCGAGCATGACGTTCTCGGCGACCGTGAACACCGGGACGAGCATGAAGTGCTGATGCACCATCCCGATCCCGGCGGCCATCGCATCGCCGGGGCCGCGGAAGTGCTGCACGACGTCGTCGAGGAGGATCTCGCCCTCGTCAGCCTGGTAGAGACCGTAGAGCACGTTCATCAGCGTCGACTTGCCGGCACCGTTCTCACCGAGAAGAGCGTGGATCTGACCGGGTTCGACCACGAGATCGATGTGGTCGTTCGCCACGAGGCTGCCGAATCGCTTGGTGATGCCGCGAAGTTCGAGCTTCATATCTGCACCTTATCCAGAAGAGTCACCGAGGAGAATCGTCGCCGCCCACAGTGCGGGGCGAGTGGCAGCCTGCGCCACTCGCCCCGTGCTGGGTACGGCTCCGACTCAGCGGGTGGGAGAGTTCTCGGACTCCACCGTGATGTCGCCGGAGATGATCTGCTCCTGCAGAGCGGACAGCTCGTCCATGAGGCCCTCGGGCAGGTCAGCCTCGAAGTCGCCGAAGCCGGAGAGCTTGACGCCCTCGTTCTCGAGCGTGCCGATGTAGGGCTCCGGGTCGAACTCGCCGGCGGCGGCCGCGAGCGTCGCGTCGCGGACGGCCACGTCGATGGCCTTCATGATCGAGACGAGCGTGATGTCGGCGACGCTGGGGTCGGCCACGGCGAGGTCGCTGTCGACACCGAGCATCAGCGTGTCCTTGCCGCTGTCGTTGATCGCCGCTGCGGCGCTCTGGTAGACCGGGCCGCCGACGGGGAGGATGACGTCGACACCCTGGTCGAGCACGCCCTGGGCGGTCTGCTTGGCCGTGTCGTTGGCGTCGAAGCCGCCCGTGAAGGAGCCCTTCTGGGTGGCGGCGTCCCAACCGAAGACCTCGACGTCGGCCGACTTGTCCTCGTTGTACTTCTCGACACCGAGCTGGTAGCCGTCCATGAAGACGGCGACCGACGGGATCTGCATGCCGCCGAAGGTGCCGACCTTGTTCACGCCGCTCTCCGCGGACCAGGCGGCCGCGGCGTAGCCGCCGAGGTAGGCAGCCTGAGCGGTGTCGAAGACCAGGGGCTTGATGTTCGGTGCGTCGGTGGTGCCGTCGAAGTCGTTGTCGGCCCAGTCGTCGATGATCGCGTAGTCGATCTCGGGGTTCGCGAGCGCGGACTCGACCGTGGCGGCCGACAGCTTGAAGCCGACCGAGACGATGAGCGTGCAGCCCTCGGAGACCGCGGTCTCCAGGTTCGGCGCGTAGTCGTTGTCGTTCGCCGACTCGAACTCGAGCGGCTTGATGCCGAGCTCGTCGGCGGCGCTGTCCATACCCTCCTTGGCGGACTGGTTGAACGACTTGTCGTTCCAGCCGCCGGCGTCGGAGATGAGGCAGGGCTTGAAGTCGGAGTCGACGGGGGCGGAGCCGCCCTTGGACTCGTCGGTCGGCGCCTGACCGCAGCCGGCAAGAGCGAAGACGACACCGGCGGCGACCGTCGCGCCGAGCAGCTTCTTGGTGGTGGAGATGGTCACGGATGCCTCCCTCAACGAACCCGCGGCCATCGCGGATCGATCAAAGTTACCTAGTGTTTCGACCTTCGTGCACGTCGGCCCCGGGCGGCCGAGGCAATGGTTACAAACCTGAAACCAACCCCGCCGATGAGCAGCAGATCGTGCTCATCAGAGCACGTCGCCCTGGCCGTTGAGTTTCAACGACTCGACCACGCCCTTCACCCGCTGCGCGTTCTCGACCGTCGTGACGAGGAGGGCGTCGGGGGTGTCGACCACCACGATGTCCTGCACGCCGACCAGGCTGATGACCCGCGTGGTCTGGCTGACGAGGATGCCGCTCGCGGCATCGGTCAGCACACGCGCCCGCGGCCCGAGGACCGCCAGGTCGTTCTTGCGGCCGTTCGTGATGAGCTTCGTGAGCGAGGCGAAGTCCCCCACGTCATCCCAGTCGAAGTGCCCCGGCACCACGGCCAGGCGCCCGCGGCGCGCCGCCGGCTCGGCGACCGCGTAGTCGATGGCGATCTTCTTCAGCCGCGGCCAGATGCGGTCGACGGCCGGGCCGCGCAGCGCACGGTCGTCCCACGCCTCGGCGAGCTCGAGGAGGCCGGCATGCAGCGCCGGCTCGTTGGCGGCGAGTTCGTCCAGCAGGACGCTCGCCTTCGCGATGAACATGCCGGCGTTCCAGAGATACGTCCGCTCGGCGAGATACGCCTTGGCGGTCTCCAGGTCCGGCTTCTCGACGAAGCTCTCGACCAGCGCCGCCTCCCGCGCGCGCTCGACGACGAGCTCCGGACCCTTCTTGATGTAGCCGAAGCCGACGGCGGGCTCCGTCGGGGCGATGCCGATCGTGCAGATGTACCCTTCCCTGGCGACCTCGACCGCGTCGCGCACCGCGAACTCGAAGACGCGCGTCCCGCGGATGACGTGGTCCGCGCTGAACGAGCCGATGATGACGTCCGGGTTGCGACGGTGCAGCACCGCTGCGGCGAGCCCGATCGCCGCGGCGGACTCCCGCGGCTCGGACTCCAGGAAGACGTTGAGATCGGCGATCCCGGGAAGCTCCGCCTCCACGGCGGCCCGGTGGGCACGCCCGGTGACGACGGCGATCCGATCGGGGCCGGCGAGCGGCTCCAGACGATCCCATGTGTCCCGGAGCAGCGAATGCCCGGATCCGGTGAGGTCGTGCAGGAACTTCGGCGCATCCGCGCGGGACAACGGCCACAGCCGACTGCCGATGCCGCCGGCGGGGATGACCGCGTAGAAGTCTTCGATCGGCTCGCTCATGCAGGCCAGCGTACCGGCGGCGCTATCGTCGACCCATGAGCCGGCCCCGCAGACCCCTCACCTCCCGTGTCCGCCGCCTCGCCGCCGCGGTCCTCGCCGGCGTCCTGGCCGCGATCGTCCTCGTGCCTGCCACCGCGTCCGCGGCCGGCGGCCCGGCGGGCGACGTGTTCGCGCGGACGAACGCGCAACGCACGGCCGCCGGTCTTCCCGCACTCGTCTCCGATCCGGGCCTCGACGCTGCCGCCGCGGAGTGGGCACGGCACCTGGCGTCCTCCTGCACGTTCGCGCACAGCTCGTCCTCCTGGCGCAGCACCCGCATCGCGGCCTTCGGCTGGACGGCCAGCGGCGAGAACATCGCTGCCGGTCAGCCGGACGCCGCTGCCGTGGTCGCGAGCTGGATGGGCTCCCCCGGCCACAAGGCGAACATCCTGGATCGCCGGTACACGGGACTGGGCGTCGGTTACGCCACCGGCTCCTGCTATCGCACCTACTGGGTGCAGATCTTCGGTGTCGGTTCCCCCGTGAAGACCCTTCCGGGCGGGGCCGGCGACCTCAACGGGGATCGATCGGCCGACGTGCTCGCGCGGACCGCGTCCGGCGAACTCCGCCTCTATGCCGGCACCGGGACGGGACGGTTCGGAGCCGCGACGACCGTCATCCCCGGTTGGGGCAGCCGTCCCTTCACCTCTCTGGGCGACTTCACCGGCGACCGTCTTCCCGACATCGCCCGCGTCGAGGCGGACGGCCGGCTGATGCTCTACGCGGGCAACGGGCGTGGCGGGTTCGGCACGCCGACCGCGATCGGCTCCGGGTGGGCGCGCTTCACGCAGCTGATCGGAGGGATGGACTTCGACGGCGACCGCCTCCCCGACGTGATCGCGCGGACGACGGCGGGAGAGCTCCTTCTCTATCGCGGCAACGGACGCGGCGGCTGGCTCGCCGGGGGAGGCGCCCGCATCGGCTCGGGATGGCAGAGCTTCACCGCGGTGTTCGCGGCCGGAGACTTCACCGGCGACTCCCGCAGCGACCTGATCGGCCGGCGCAGCGACGGCACGCTCTGGCTCTACTCCACCACCGGCACGGGCTCCTGGTCCGCCGGGCGACAGATCGGACGCGGGTGGAACGCCTTCACAGCCCTGGCCGGGGCCGGTGACTTCGACGGTGACGGCACCCAGGACGTCCTCGCCAGGAACGCCTCCGGCGCGCTCCTGCTCTATGGCGGGACCGGCCGCGGCGGATTCCTCGCGCCGCGGACCGTCGGGAGCGGATGGAATGGCATCGCGCAGCTCGGCTGAGCCGGCGCGCACGACTTAGGGTCCCCTTCGTCGCCCGGGGCCTTCGCACGGGAATAGGATGGACACCGATCGGGCGTGCCTGACCCTCCTCCAGGCCGGATGTGGACGAAGCAGCGCACGCGACCGAAACACATCGATCCAGGGAGGACGACCGTGTCCACAAGCGCTCGCTTGACACCGTCGATTTCGGAAACCACGTCCAAGACCCCCCGCGGCACCCTCTACCGGGGTCGCGAAGGCATGTGGTCGTGGGTGCTTCACCGCATCACCGGAGTCGCCATCTTCTTCTTCCTGTTGGTGCACGTGCTCGACACGGCGCTGATCAGGGTGTCGCCGGAGGCGTACGACGCGGTCATCGGCACATACAAGAACCCGGTCATGGCGGTCGGCGAGGTCGTGCTCGTCGCCGGCATCGTGTTCCACGCGATGAACGGCCTGCGGATCATCGCCGTCGACTTCTGGTCCAAGGGCGCCAAGTACCAGCGCCAGCTCTTCTGGGGCGTGCTGCTGGTGTGGGGCATCATCATGGCGGGCTTCGTGCCGCGCCACCTGATGCTCGCATTCGCCGGCTTCGGAGGAGGACACTGATGAGCGCTCAGACCGTCGCCGCCCCCGCCCGTCGTCAGCGCGGCGTGAACCTGGAGAAGTGGGGCTGGGTCTTCATGCGCGTCTCGGGCGTCGTGCTCGTCGTGCTGATCTTCGGCCACCTCTTCGTCAACCTGATGGTCGGCGAGGGCATCCACGCCCTCGACTTCGCCTTCATCGCCGGCAAGTTCGCCACCCCGTTCTGGCAGTGGTGGGACGTGCTGATGCTCTGGCTCGCCCTCATCCACGGCGCCAACGGCATGCGCACGATCGTGAACGACTACGTGACCAACCCCACCGCTCGCAAGGCACTCGTCTGGGCCCTCGGCTTGGCCGCTGGCCTGCTCATCCTCCTCGGCACCCTGGTCGTCTTCACGTTCGACCCGTGCCTGGGTGTGACCGAGTCGAGCACGCTGTGGGAGACCTGCCAGGCGCAGGGCTAGAAGAAGAGGCAAACGAGAAGTGACTACCCAGACGCAGGATTCCGTCGTCCGTGACGGCGTGCACTACCACCAGTTCGACATCGTCATCGTGGGCGCCGGCGGCGCCGGCATGCGGGCGGCCATCGAGGCCGGCCCCGGCGCACGGACCGCGGTGATCTCCAAGCTCTACCCGACGCGGTCGCACACCGGTGCCGCGCAGGGCGGCATGGCGGCGGCCCTCGCCAACGTCGAGGAGGACTCCTGGGAGTGGCACACCTTCGACACCGTCAAGGGCGGCGACTACCTCGTCGACCAGGACGCGGCGGAGATCCTCGCGAAGGAGGCCATCGACGCGGTCATCGACCTCGAGAACATGGGCCTCCCCTTCAACCGCACGCCCGAGGGCAAGATCGACCAGCGTCGCTTCGGCGGTCACACGGCCGAGCACGGCAAGACCCCGGTCCGCCGCGCCTGCTACGCGGCCGACCGCACCGGCCACATGATCCTGCAGACGCTGTTCCAGAACTGCGTCAAGCTCGGCATCAACTTCTTCAACGAGTTCTACGTCCTCGACCTCATCACGGTGAAGGACGACGCCGGGAAGACCCAGATCGCGGGTGTGGTGGCGTACGACCTCGCCACCGGCGAGCTGCACGTCTTCCAGTCCAAGGCCGTGATCTTCGCGACCGGCGGCTTCGGGAAGATCTTCAAGACCACCTCCAACGCGCACACCCTCACGGGTGACGGCGTGGGCATCGTGTGGCGCAAGGGCCTCCCCCTCGAAGACCTCGAGTTCTTCCAGTTCCACCCGACCGGCCTCGCCGGGCTCGGCATCCTCCTCACCGAGGGTGCCCGCGGTGAGGGCGCGATCCTGCGCAACGCCTCGGGTGAGCGCTTCATGGAGCGCTACGCCCCGACCATCAAGGACCTCGCCCCCCGTGACATCGTCGCGCGCTGCATGGTCCAGGAGGTCGCGGAAGGACGCGGTGCCGGACCGCACAAGGACTACGTGCTGCTCGACTGCACGCACCTGGGCGCCGAGGTGCTCGAGACCAAGCTGCCCGACATCACCGAGTTCGCGCGCACGTACCTGGGCGTGGACCCGGTCGTCGAGCCCGTTCCCGTGATGCCGACCGCGCACTACGCCATGGGCGGCATCCCCACGAACAACAACGGCGAGGTGCTCGCGGACAACGACACCGTCGTCCCCGGCCTCTACGCCGCCGGCGAGTGCGCCTGCGTCTCCGTGCACGGCGCCAACCGTCTCGGCACCAACTCGCTGCTGGACATCAACGTGTTCGGCAAGCGGTCTGGCCGCAACGCGGTCGAGTACGTCAAGACGGCCGAGTTCGTCCCGCTGCCGGAGAACCCCGCCGCCTTCGTCTCCGACATGCTCGAGGGCCTGCGCAACAACCAGGGCACCGAGCGGATCGCCGTGCTCCGCAAGACGCTGCAGGACGAGATGGACAAGGGCGCCCAGGTGTTCCGCACCCACGAGTCCCTCCAGCACGTCCTCGGCGTGATCGCCGAACTGCGCGAGCGCTACAAGAACGTCCACGTCGACGACAAGGGCCAGCGGTTCAACACCGACCTGCTCGAGGCCGTCGAACTGGGCTTCCTGCTCGACATCGCCGAGGTCGTCGTCTACGCCGCGCAGAACCGCGAGGAGAGCCGCGGCGGCCACATGCGCGACGACTTCCCGAAGCGCGACGACGAGAACTACATGAAGCACACCATGGCGTACCTCACGGGCGACCCGCACTCCTCCGACCCGAGCGACCACATCAAGCTCGACTGGAAGCCGGTCGTCTTCACCAAGAACGACAAGGGCGAGTTGAACTACCCGCCGATGGAGAGGAAGTACTGAGCATGTCGAACGCCATCGCCGAAGCGCCGGCCGAGACGACCGAAGACACCGGGATCCAGTCCTTCATCGTCACCTTCAACATCCGCCGGTTCGATCCCGAGGTCGACGCCGAGCCGCACTGGGTCGACTACGACGTGGAGCTCTACTCCACCGACCGCGTGCTCGACGCCCTTCACAAGATCAAGTGGGAGGTCGACGGGTCGCTGACCTTCCGTCGTTCCTGCGCCCACGGCATCTGCGGCTCCGACGCCATGCGCATCAACGGCCGCAACCGCCTGGCCTGCAAGACGCTGATCAAGGACCTCGACATCTCGAAGCCCATCTACGTCGAGGCCATCAAGGGTCTGCCGCTGGAGAAGGACCTCGTCGTCGACATGGAGCCGTTCTTCGCGTCGTACCGCGAGGTGCAGCCGTTCCTGGTCGCCAACTCCGTGCCGGAGAAGGGCAAGGAGCGCCTGCAGACCATCGCCGACCGCGAGATCTTCGACGACACCACCAAGTGCATCCTCTGTGCGGCCTGCACCTCGTCGTGCCCCGTGTTCTGGACCGACGGCCAGTACTTCGGCCCGGCGGCGATCGTCAACGCGCACCGCTTCATCTTCGACTCGCGCGACGACAACGCCGCTGTGCGTCTGGACATCCTGAACGACAAGGAAGGCGTCTGGCGCTGCCGCACGACCTTCAACTGCTCCGAGGCCTGCCCCCGCGGCATCGAGGTCACCAAGGCCATCGCCGAGGTCAAGCAGGCGGTCCTCCGCGGCCGTCCCTGACGCGCCGACACAGGCATTCACGCGAGAACAGGCGGTCCCGGACGGGGCCGCCTGTTCTCGTGTGTGCCCCTGTCCTCCTGGACGCCACGGGCAGCACGGGTGAGGCGTGCAGGTGAGCGTGGAGCGGGAGCACGGACAGCGCTTGGATAGGGTGGGGGCGTGTCTCAGCCGGGTTCGGCGACCGACGGTCGCCTCGATGCCGCCGTCGAGCGCGCGACCGCGCTCACGCAGCGCACCCTGGGTCTGTTCCCGGTGCGCGTCTGGCGGCACTTCCTCCAGCACAACGGTTTCCTGCTCGCAGCGGGCGTGAGCTACCAGGCCCTGTTCGCCATCTTCGCGGCGATCTACCTCGCCTTCGCCATCACCGGTCTCTGGCTCGGCGGCAGCGAGGACGCGGTCAACGGGCTCATCAGCATCATCAACAGCTACATCCCGAACCTCATCCTCGACGAGGGCGGCGTCTTCACGCCGGCACAGGTGCAGGAGATCGCCTCCAACACGGCCGGGGTCCTGGGCGTGACCGGCCTCATCGCGCTCGGCACCGTCATCTGGACCGCCATCGGCTGGGTGACGTTCTCGCGGCGGGCCGTGCGCGACATCTTCGGGCTCGAGCCCGACCGCCGCAGCTACGTGCTGCTCAAAGCACGCGACCTCCTCGCGGCCCTGATCTTCGGCGTCTCGCTCATCGTCGGCTCGGCGCTCAGCTCGGCCAGCGCCGCCGTGTTGCGCTGGGTGCTCTCCCTCCTCGGGTGGGACGCCGGTTCGGACGCCCTCAACGTCTTCATCCGCATCGGCACCGTGCTCGTGTCGTTCGTGCTGCTGACCGGGGCGCTCGCGGCGATGGTGCGCTTCCTCACCGGCACGTCGCTGCGCTGGGGGACCATCTGGCCGGGTGCGCTCCTCGGCGGGGCCGCGATGACGATCCTCCAGTTCGGGGTGGGGTTCCTGCTCAGCTACACGCCGACGAATCCGCTGCTGGCGACCTTCGCGATCTTCATCGGGCTGCTGCTGTGGTTCCGGGTGAACGGGGTCGTCATGCTGGTCGCCGCCTCCTGGATCGCCGTCGCCGCGCACGACCGCGACCTTCCCCTGCTGATGCCGACCGAGGCGGAGCGCCGGGTCGCGGAGCACGCCGCGCTGCTGACCGCGGCCCGGATCCGGCTGCGCGATGCCCGCGCCGCTCGCGACGCAGCCCCGTGGTACCGCAGCTGGGCGGCGGGGCACGCCGTGCGGCAGGCCGAAGACGAGGTGGCCCGCCTGGAGGCGTCCGCTCCCCCGCCTGCTCCCGCGTCCTCCCCGCTCGCCCAGCGCCTGCTCTCCGAGCTCAACCACCGCCAGAACCGTGATGTCGGCGGTGCTGGTTAGGCTGGAGGAATGCCTCACCTGCGTATCGCCTCGGTCAATGTCAACGGGATCCGGGCGGCGGCCCGCAACGGGATGAGCACGTGGCTGGATGCCGCCGACATCGACATCCTCACCCTGCAGGAGGTGCGGGGTCAGGACGAGCACATCGAAGCCGCCCTTCCCGGCTGGACCTTCGTCCACGACGAGGCGACCGCGAAGGGCAGGGCCGGTGTCGCGATCGCGAGCCGCATGCCCGCGCTCGCCTCACGCGTGGACTTCGGCCCGGAGGACTTCGACTCCAAGGGCCGGTGGATCGAAGCCGACTTCCTCATCGGCGATCGGCCGCTGACCGTCGTGAGCGCCTACGTGCACTCCGGCGAGGCCGACACCCCGAAGCAGGACGAGAAGTGGAAGTTCCTCGACGCGTTCGAGGCACGACTCGCGACCCTGAATGCTGACGACGCCCTCGCTCTCGTGACGGGCGACCTCAACGTCGGTCACCGCGAGCTCGACATCAAGAACTGGCGCGGCAATCGCACCAAGGCCGGCTTCCTTCCCCGGGAGCGCGCGTACTTCGACCGCTTCCTCGGCGAGCCGGGCACGACGGTCACCGGTGTGGACGGCTCGGTCGGCACCGGCCTGGGCTGGGTGGACGTCGGGCGTCGGTTCCACGGCGAGGTGGACGGGCCGTACACGTGGTGGTCCATGCGCGGGAAGGCGTTCGACAACGACTCCGGGTGGCGCATCGACTACCACCTGGCGACGCCGGCTCTCGCCGAGCGTGTCGAGGCCTACCACGTCGCCCGGGCCGCGGCCTACGACCAGCGCTGGAGCGATCACGCGCCGGTGGTCGTCGACTACCGCTACTGATCGTCGTCCGGTCGTTGGGAGGCCGCCGGCGGGGACTCCCGGTACCACCCTCGGTACTCCAGCACGGTGCCGAGCACCGGGTTGACCGCTTTCATGTCGATCGTGCGTCGGCGGTGCTCCGCGTCCCAGCCGTCGACGAGGTCCACGTGCACGCCGAGCGGTCCGGGCAGAGAGAACCGCCGCCCGAACAGCCGCAGGGCGACCCGGACGGTACGCATCCGCAGGAAGCCCTCCGCCGTCACGCTGCACTCCTCGATGAGCTCCACGCGGCCACGGGCACCGAGGAGATTCCGCACCAGCCCCGGTCGCACGCTCACCGTCAGCCGGTCCACGATCCGCGCGGTCCGACCGGGGAAGAGGAACTCCCTCGTGGAATCCAGCGTCGCGCGGCCCGTCGCCGCGCGCCCGCTCGTCGTGCGCAGCACGAACGGCACGTCCCGCCCCGACGTCGGCACCAACAGACCCGGTCCCACGATCGGACGCGCGACGGCCGCCCAGCGGCCGAACCGGCTCCCCGCGACCGCGAACACCCCCTCCGCGTGCCCCGCCGAGACGGGAGCACGGTACTGCGCGAGGATCTCCGGATGGAGGCGCTCCGCCTCCGCGCCCAGGGCGTCGAGGAACACCTGTCCGCGTCTCAGAGGCATGCCGTCCGTCATGACGTCAGCGTAGGGGACGCGACGGCGCCGGGCACCGCGGCGCGGGCGCATAGGATTGACGGGTGAACAAGCCTCGTCTCTACTCCGGAATGCAGCCCTCCGCCGACTCCCTCCAGATCGGCAACTACATCGGCGCACTCCTCCAGTGGCGGGACCTCCAGACCTCCTACGACGCCTTCTTCTCCGTCGTTGACCTCCACGCCCTCACCGTCGCCCAGGACCCCGCGGAGCTGCGCGAGAAGACCCGTCGGACCGCCGCACAGTACATCGCCGCGGGCATCGAGCCGTCGCAGTCGACGCTGTACGTGCAGTCGCATGTCCGCGCCCACGCCGAGCTCGCCTGGATCCTCAGCACCATCACGGGCTTCGGCGAAGCCGGCCGCATGACCCAGTTCAAGGACAAGTCGGCCCGGTACGGCGCCGATGCCACCAGCGTCGGACTCTTCACCTACCCGGTGCTGATGGCCGCCGACATCCTCCTCTACCAGACCGACGTGGTGCCCGTCGGCGACGACCAGAAGCAGCACGTCGAGCTGACGCGTGACCTCGCTGAGCGGTTCAACTCGCGCTTCGGAGAGACCTTCACCGTGCCGGTCCCCGTCATCCAGAAGGAGACCGCGCGCATCTACGACCTGCAGAACCCGACGGCGAAGATGTCGAAGTCCGCGGAGAGCGACGCCGGGGTGCTGTGGATGCTCGACGACCCGGCGAAGTCCGCGAAGAAGATCATGAGGGCGGTGACCGACAACGAGGGATCCGTGCGCTTCGACCGCACCGGGAAGCCCGGCGTCTCCAACCTGCTGACGATCTACGCGGCACTGACCGGACGCCAGATCCCCGCCATCGAAGACGAGTACGCGGGCCGCGGCTACGGCGACTTCAAGAAGGGCCTCGCCGAGGTCGTGGTCGAGGAGTTCGGCCCGGTGCGCACGCGCGCCCTCGAGCTCCTCGACGACCCGGCGGAGCTGGACCGGATCCTCGCCGAGAACGCCGCCCGCGCCGACGCCGTCGCCGACCGCACCCTCTCCGACGTGTACGACCGCGTCGGACTGCTGCGCCGGGTCTGAGCATCGACCCCGCCTAGGATGACATCGTGACCGATCCGCAGCTGCCTCCTCCCCCCGGCGCCGTCCCGCCGGTCCCCCCGGCGACCCCGGTGTCGCCGCAGTCGACGTCCGGAGCGGTCCCGCCGCCCCCGCCCGCGTACCCGGCAGCTCCGGCACCCGCCGGCCCCGCGGGCGGATACGGACAGACGGCGCCTCCGGCCGCCCCTCCCGGCGCGTACCAGGTGCCGGTCGGCGGCTATGCGGCACCGTCCGGTGCGTACGCGGTTCCCGAGACCGCGTCGAAGCCCTCCGGGGTGCTCGGTTTCCTGGCGCTCGGGCTGTCGCTCCTGGCCGCCGTCGTGATGCCGGTCATCGGCGGGGTGAACGCGTTCGAGATCGGCCGCCGCATCCCGCAGGGCATCAGCACCGCCTCCGACCTCCGCATCTTCTCTCCGGCACGCGATCAGGTGCTGTGGGCCGAGCTGTCGTTCTGGGGCGGCACGGTACTGGGCATCGCCGCGATCGTGCTCGGAATCATCGCCATCCGGAAGCGGCAGGGACGCGGGGCCGGCATCGCCGCGCTGATCGTTGCCGTGCTCGGCGCCGTGATCTTCTTCGTCGCCGTCTTCACCGCCTTCGCCATCGGCGGAGCGGCCGGGTACGCCACCTTCACCAGCTGACGCCCCGCCGCGCCCGGCGTCAGCGGGGCGCGTGGTGCTTCTGCTGGGCGGCCAGCAGTCCCTCGCCGACGAGGAGCTCGACGGCGTCTGCGGCGTCACCGACGAGCAGGGGCAGGTTCGCGCGCTCGTCCTTTCCGAAGGGCGACAGCACCCAGTCCGCGGGATCCTGGCGACCCACTGGCCGCCCGATGCCGACGCGCACCCGGGGGAAGTCCGGGCTGGTGAGCGCCCGCGCGATGTCTCGTACGCCGTTGTGACCGCCGTGGCCTCCTCCGGTCTTGAGCTTGACCGTGTCGAACGGGATGTCGAGCTCATCGTGCACGACGATCACGTGATCCAGGGGGACGGAATAGAACCGTGTGAGGGCCGCGACCGGCGTGCCCGAGACGTTCATGAACGTGTTCGGCTTCGCCAGCACGAGCTTGTCGCCGCCGGGACGCAGCCACGTCTCGACGACACGTGCGCCGCCCTTGTGCTCCCGGAAGCTCTCGCCGCGGCGCGCCGCGAGCTCGTCGACGACCATCTGGCCGATGTTGTGCCGGGTCGTCTCGTAGCGGGGACCCGGGTTGCCGAGACCGACCACGAGCCAGGTCGCTGCCATTCCTCGTCCTCTCTCGTCGGGGCGTCCGCCCCGGTCAGGATACGACGGAGGGGACGCGATCCGATCGCGTCCCCTCCGTGATGAAACAGGCGGAGATCACTCCGCGGCGGCCTCCTCGGCCGGCTCGCCCTCAGCGGACTCGCCCTCGGTCTCCTCGTCCTCGACCGGAGCGGCCGGGACGGAGATGGCGACCACGAGGACCTCGCCGTCGGTGAGCAGCGTCGAGCCCTTGGGGAGGGTGACGTCGGCGGCGGTGATGTGCGCGCCCTCCTCGAGACCCTCGACCGAGACCTCGATGTTCTCCGGGATGTGCGTCGCCTCGGCCTCGACCTGGATGGTCGTCGCGTCGAGGTTGACGATGGTGCCGGGGGCCGGCTCGCCGGTCACGACGACGGGCACGTCGATGGCGACCTTCTCGCCCTTCTTCACGACCAGGAGGTCGATGTGCTCGATGATCTGGTGCACCGGGTCCTTCTGCACGTCCTTGACGAGCGCGAGCTGCGAGGTGCCCTCGATGTCGAGGTCGAGCAGCGCGTTGGCGCGGCGGATGATCAGCGAGACCTGGTGACCGGGCAGCGCGACGTGCACCGGGTCGGTGCCGTGGCCGTAGATGACCGCGGGGATCTTGCCGGCGGCGCGCAGACGGCGGGCGAAGCCCTTGCCGAAGCTGCTGCGCAGCTCGGCGTGGACCGTGGTGTCTTCAGACATGACGTTCTCCTTCGGGGCACGCAGCGAAGGCGCCGCGCGGTGGTCTTGGAATTGTGGACTCGAACGCGGACGCGTGAGGAAAGCCACCGGGCTTGCTTCGCCGCGTCGATCACGGACGTCCGCGCACGCGCAGAAGCGTCCCTCGCCGAGGTACGCCTCCATGGTACCGGATGACCCGATAGGCTGAGGACACCGGTCCCCTCTGCAGAATTTCGGAGTACCCCCATGTTCGACGCCGCGTTCCTCTCCCACGTCCTCCTCTGGCTGATCGGCGCCATGTCGGTGTGCGCGGCGGTCGCAACGGGTGCCGCGCTGATCTCGCTCGGACGCTCGGGCTACCGCAAGGACTGAGCGCCCCCGGGCCTCTCCGCCGCGGCGGCGTGCGCCGCCGCGATCTCCTCCACCTCCCGGTCCAGCGGGAGCGACGCCGCGACACGGACTCCGGTCTCCTCGGCCGCCAACGGTTCCAGTGTCTCGAGCTGGGAGTCCAGGAGCGAGGACGGCATGAAGTGGTCGGCCCGCCCGTCCAATCGCACGGCGAGGGTCTCCCGCTCCCCCACGAGCTCCGCGAAGAACGCATCGCCCGCCTCCGCGCGGATCGCATCCCGGTAGCGCCGCCGGAGCGCCGAGCAGGCGATGACGATGCGCTCCTCTTCTCGGAGCGTGCGCCCGACCTGCCGCAGCCACGGCAGCCGATCCTCGTCGTCGAGAGGGACGCCCGCGGCCATCTTGTCGACGTTGGTGAGCGGGTGCAGATCGTCGCCGTCCACGAAACGCGCCCCGAGCCGTGCGGCCAGCGCCGCCCCGACCGTCGACTTGCCGGACCCGCTCGGCCCCATCACGACGACGCGCACGCTCATGGGCGGCCTCCTCCGTGCCTCAATAGAACTCGACGGTGTCGACCACCGCACGCAGCTCGCGCCCGTCGAGGAGCCGGGTGGCATTCTCGGCGAAGCGCCGCGCGATGCGCTCCTCCTCCTTCGAGCTGAGCGCCGCGGTGTGCGGGCTCACCAGCACCCGCGGGTGCCCCCACAGCGGAGAGGTGCTCGGCAAGGGCTCCTGCTCGAACACGTCGAGGCCGGCGAAGGCGACCCGGCCGTCGTCGAGCGCCGCCCGCAGCGCCGTCTCATCCACCACGCTGCCGCGGCCGACGTTGGTGAGGATGACCCCGGGCTTCACCGCCCGCAGCACCTCCTCGCCGATGAGGTGCCGGGTCTGCTCCGTGCCCGGAAGCGTGACGACGATCGCATCGACCTCGCCGACCGCGTCCACCAGGTCGTCGGGCGCGATGAGACGGTCGACACCGTCGACAGGGCGGCCTGAACGGCTCGTCCCCCACACGCGAGCGCCGAGGGCGTGGAAGCGCCGCGCGCATTCGGTGCCGATGCCGCCGAGCCCCACGACGAGCACGGTCATCTCGTCCAGCTGCCGCATCTCCCAGCGGTCGGGCCAGGAGCGCTCGCGCTGATCGGCGAGCAGCCGCGGGAGGTCCTTCGCCCCCGCGAGGACCGCGAACAGCGCGAACTCGGCGAGGGTTCCGCCGTGGACCCCCGCGCTGGTGGTGAAGACGACGCGGTCGAGGTCGGCCCGATCGAGCCCCGCCGCCTGGACGGTGCTGCCACCGCCGGCCGCCGTGGTCATGACCCACCGGAGCCGCGGATTCGCGGCGACCGTGCGCGCGAGCGCGCGCGGATCCACATCGGGGATGCCGAAGAGCACGTCCGCGGAATCGACGAGGTCGTCGAACGCCCGCTGCTGCTCCGGCGTGCGCACGAAGTCGGGGTCTCCCGACCAATCGGCGGGGCCGCGCATCGGGGGGACGAGCGAGGCATCCTGGACCACCTCGAGTCGCGGCTCGAGCTCCTCGATGAGGCGCCCCAGCTCCGCCGCCAACGGCACCGCGACCACGGCGCGGACCTTCTTCTCGGACTCCGTCACGACCGACTCCCTCCAGCTCCTGTGCTCCCCTCAGCGTAGAGGGCGGGAGGCCACGGACCCCGGGACGCGGCGGTCGATGACGGCGATGCGTCACGGGTGCGCCTCCATCGACCGCACAGCGATACGCTGAAGACAACCCTTCTTCAGATCGAGGAGCCTCCTGTGCCCGAAGCATCAGCGAACATCGGAGTCGTCGGACTCGCCGTCATGGGGTCGAACCTCGCCCGCAACCTCGCGAGCCGCGAGGGCAACACCGTGGCGATCTTCAACCGCAGCTACGAGAAGACGCAGACGCTCCTGGACGAGCATCCCGAGGCGGGCTTCATCCCGGCCACGACCTACCAGGAGTTTGCCGACTCCCTGCAGAAGCCGCGCACCGCGATCATCATGGTCAAGGCCGGTGCCCCCACCGACGCCGTGATCGACTCGCTCGTCGAGGTCTTCGAACCGGGCGACATCATCGTCGACGGCGGCAACGCGTACTTCCCCGACACCATCCGCCGCGAGAAGGCGGTCCGCGAGACCGGCATCAACTTCGTGGGCGCCGGCATCTCCGGCGGCGAGGAGGGCGCCCTCACCGGACCCTCGATCATGCCGGGCGGTTCGGATGAGTCGTGGGTCACGCTCGGACCGATCCTGAAGTCCATCGCCGCCGTCGCCGAGGGCGAGCCGTGCGTGACGCACGTCGGCCACGACGGCGCCGGCCACTTCGTCAAGATGGTGCACAACGGCATCGAGTACGCCGACATGCAGCTCATCGCCGAGGCCTACGACCTCATCCGCCGCGGCACCGGCAAGGCGCCTGCGGAGATCGCCGAGATCTTCGCCGAGTGGAACCGCGGTGAGCTCGAGTCGTACCTCATCGAGATCACCGCCGAGGTGCTGCGCCAGGTCGACGCCGCGACCGGCAAGCCGCTCGTCGACATCATCCTGGACCAGGCCGGCGCCAAGGGCACCGGCGCCTGGACCGTGCAGACGGCGCTCTCGCTCGGCGTCCCGGTCTCCGGCATCGCCGAGGCGACCTTCGCCCGCTCGCTCTCGTCGCACCCCGAGCAGCGCGCGGTCGCGGCGTCGCTTCCGGGCCCGGACGAGGAGTTCACCGTTCCGGCCGACGAGGTGGACGCGTTCATCGAGGACGTGCGCCTGGCCCTCTACGCCTCGAAGATCGTCGCGTACTCGCAGGGCTTCGACGAGATCCGCGCCGGCGCGGCCGAGTACGGCTGGAACATCGACCTCGGCGCGATCTCCAAGATCTGGCGCGGCGGCTGCATCATCCGCGCCCAGTTCCTCAACCGGATCGCCGACGCCTACGCGGAGACGCCCGACCTTCCCGTGCTGATGACGGCGCCCTACTTCGCCGAGGCGCTGACGCGCGGCCAGGCGGCCTGGCGGCGCGTAGTGGTGACCGCTGCGCAGTCCGGCATCCCCGCCCCCGCGTTCTCGTCGTCGCTGTCGTACTACGACGGCATCCGCGCCGACCGCCTCCCGGCGGCGCTCGTGCAGGGGCAGCGCGACTTCTTCGGCGCGCACACCTACAAGCGCATCGACAAGGAAGGCACCTTCCACACGCTGTGGTCGGGCGACCGCTCCGAGATCGAGGCGGAAGACACGCACTGACGACATCACGTCCCTGGAGGGCCGGGCGCCGCACAGGCGCCCGGCCCTTCGTGCGTCACACGAGGATGTTGTGGTTGCGGCGGAACACGTTGCGCGGATCCCACTGGGCCTTGACGGCCCGGAGGCGCTCGAAGGCCGCCGCGTCGTACATCCCCGGCACCGTGTCAGGTCGCTCCGAATCGACGAAGTTGCTGTATTCCGCGAGACGCCCCGCGACGATCCGTTCCGTGTCGGTCGCGGCCTGTGCCCGCCCCGCATCGTCCAGCAGCCCCGGCACGTCGAACGCTCCCGCCATCACGAACCAGCGGGCGGAGCGCGCTGGGAAGGCGGTCTCCTCCTGCGGGACCTCCCCGAACGCACCCCCCAGCGAACGCAGGAAGACGACGGAAGCCGGGAAGTCGCGTCGGAACGCGACGAGGCGATCGATGAGCTCGTCGTCGAGCTCCTCGACCAGACCGTTCCCGCCGATGAAACCGGGCGGCGCGGGTGCCTCGGCACCGTCGGGCTGCGGCATCTCCAGAAGGATGTCGCGATACGCCGGCTCGGTGATCTCGGTCCTGACCCCGTCGAGCGCGGAGATCGGCGCGAGCTCGACGCGCAGCGCGTCCGGATCGGGGCCCGCCCAGACCGCGGTCAACCGGGCTCCCGCAGGGGCGCTCGGGTCCATCGGCGGCACGTCCATGTACGTGACCGTGAGCTCCCGGGGCGCGTCACGGAGGAGCTCGCGCGCCGCGCGCAGCACCGCCGTCGCGTCGCCGTCGACGACGGACTCGGCCAGGGCGATCCCGGGGAGGCGGTGCGCCGCGAAGTCGAAGCGGGTGACGATGCCGAAGTTGCCGCCCCCGCCGCGGAGCGCCCAGAACAGCTCGGGGTGCTGATCCACGGATACCTCGACGATCTCACCGGCCGCGGTGACGACCTGGGCCCCGACGAGCTGATCGACAGCGAGCCCCCAGGCGCGCACCATCCAGCCGGTGCCACCGCCGAGCGTGAGACCGCCGACGCCGACGCTGGCCGTGTCGCCCGAGCTGAGGGCGAGTCCGTGGGCGGCGAGCGCCGACGCGACGTCGCCCCAGACCGCCCCGCCGCCGACACGGACGGAGGTGCCCTCGATCTCGATCGCGGCGAGCTCCCCCAGCTCGAGGCGGAGCCCGGCAGCGGGCTCATGCGACCAGGGACCGTGTCCGCCGGAGACGACGGTCAGCGGGACGGCCCCCTCGGCGGCTGCACGGACGAGTGCGGCGACCTCAGCGGCGGTGGCGGGACGGTGGACGGTGGGTGGGGCGGATTCGACGTGGTCGACCATGAGCACACGGTAGACCCGGGGACGGACATTCGGCAGTCCCGCTCTCAGAGAACCCATAACCGGTTCCATAGAAATCACATAGGAGATTCCGCAGAATAGAGACATGACCAGCGACCTGCCCGAACTGCGCCGCCCGGACGGCTCCCCTCTGCGCATCCTCGCCGTGGACGACGAGCAGATGCTCACCGATCTGCTCGCGATGGCCCTGCGCATGGAGGGCTGGGAGGTGCGCACCGCCTCCTCGGGTCTCGAGGCGATCCAGGTCGCGAAGGAGTTCGAGCCGGACGCCCTCGTGCTCGACATCATGATGCCCGACCTCGACGGCATGGCCGTCCTGAAGCGGCTCCGTGAAGCCGGCAACCTCGTCCCCGTCCTCTTCCTCACCGCGAAGGACGCCGTGGGCGACCGCGTGGCCGGGCTCACGGCGGGCGGCGACGACTACGTGACGAAGCCGTTCAGCCTGGAAGAGGTGATCGCCCGGCTGCGCGCGATCATCCGGCGCACCGGACACGTGAGCGCCGATGACGGGCAGTCGATCCTCCGCGTCGCCGACCTCACCCTCAACGAGGACAGCCACGAGGTCGTCCGCGATGGGGTGGAGATCGACCTCACGGCGACCGAGTTCGAACTGCTGCGCTACCTCATGCGCAACGAGCGCCGGGTGCTGTCCAAGGCACAGATCCTCGACCGGGTCTGGAGCTACGACTTCGGCGGGAAGTCCTCCGTCGTCGAGCTCTACATCTCCTACCTCCGGAAGAAGATCGACGCCGGCCGCACGCCCCTCCTGCACACCGTGCGCGGCGTCGGCTACATGATCAAGGCCCCGCAGTGAGCGGAGCGACGATGACGCGACGGCCCATGAGCCTGCAGACCCGGCTGATGACCGCCGTGATCGGGTTCGTGTCGCTGATCCTCGTCATCGTCGCCGTCATCACCAGTGCCACCCTGGGCAGCACGCTCGAAGACCAGCTCGACAACAAGGTCAAGAGTTACGCCATGACGATCAGCGACCGGATCGTCGAGGGCACGGCCCCGACGGAGGCGACCGTCGACAACATCCTGTCCCGCCTCGATCCCGTCCCCGGACTGCTGCTGTCGATCGGCAGCCCCATCGCCGGACCCAGCGGCGTCACCTTCGAAGACACCCGCGGGGCACTGAACAGCACGCCGCAGACGCTGACGACCGAACAGCTGCAGAAGCTCTACGGCACGGTGGCCCTCGGCACCCCCGCCACCGTCTCCTTCGACGGACTCGGCTCGTACCGCGTCTACGCCACGACCGCGAGCAACGGCGTCGTCGTCATAACCGGACTCCCCCGCGACGACGTCCAGAATCAGCTCGCCCAGCTCCTCACCGTGATCCTGCTCGCGACGGCGGGCGGGCTCATCCTCCTCGCCCTCACCACGGCGGTCACGATCCGCGTCGGGCTGCGGCCGCTGCGGGCGGTCGCGGCGACCGCGACGAGGGTCGCCAATCAGCAGCTCGACCGCGGCGAGGTCAGCATCACGGAGCGCGTGCCGGCGAGCGAGGCAGACCCGCGGACGGAGACCGGTCTCGTCGGGGCGGCCCTCAACAAACTGCTCGACCACGTCGACACGTCGCTCGCGGCACGCCAGCGGAACGAGGAACAGATGCGGCGATTCGTCGCGGACGCCAGCCACGAGCTGCGCACGCCGCTCGCCTCCATCCGCGGGTACTCGGAGCTGTCGCTGCGCGCCCTGCGCCAGGCCCCGGAATCCACCAGGGAGGACCAGGTCGTCGAGAGCACGACATCCTCGTTGGAGCGTATCCAGGCCCAGTCGCTGCGGATGACGCGCCTCGTCGAGGATCTCCTGCTCCTCGCGCGCCTCGACGAGGGCCGAGAGCTCGTGTACGGCACCGTCGACCTCGCGCAGCTCGCGCTCGAGGGGCTCTCGGACGCCCGTCCCACCGCGGTGGACCACCACTGGAACATCGAGGTCCCGGACGAGCCGGTCACGGTCGTGGGCGATGCGGGACGACTGCACCAGGTCGTCGCGAACCTCCTCGCCAACGCCCGCACCCACACTCCTGCCGGGACGACCGTCACACTGACGGTGACGCAGGAGGACGGCGACGCCATGCTGCGCGTGCACGACGACGGTCCGGGGATCGACCCGGCCCTCCGCGACGAGCTGTTCGCCCGGTTCGCGCGCGGCGACAGCTCCCGCGCCCGCCAGACCGGCGGGACGGGCCTCGGCCTGGCGATCGTCAAGGCCATCGTGGAAGGCCATCACGGGCGGATCTCCGTGGAGAGCGAGCCCGGTGACACGACCTTCACGGTCCGGCTCCCGCTGAGCCCGCCCGAGGGGGACACTCCCCCCGACGCCTGACGCGCCCCTTCCGGACCCCCCGCCCCACCCGCACGCCCCGCCCCGCTGCACGCCCCGCCCCGCCTGCACGATCGGAAAACGGACGCGCGACGAGACCCGAGAAGAGTCGTGCACCCGCACCCCGGTCGTGCCCCCGTCTCCACACAGTGATCGGCCGCGCCTGCACGATCGGAAGACGGACGCACGAACAGACCCGGCAGCCCGTCGTGCACCCGCACCCCGGTCGTGCCCCCGTCTCCACACAGTGATCGGCCCCGCCTGCACGATCAGAAGGCGGACGCACGACGAGACCCGGCAGCCCGTCGTGCACCCGCACCCCGGTCGTGCACCGGTATCTCCACGGCGACTGGGCACACCTGCACGATCGGAGAACGGATGCACGACGAGACTGGGGAAGAGGTCGCGCGGGCGGGGCGGGATCGTGCAGGCGGTGCCAGGGGCGGGGCCTTGGAGGATGGGGGCCTTGGAGGATGGGGGGCGGGGCGAGGGCCCGGGCGGGGCGAGGGCCTGGGCGGGGCGAGGGCGAGGCGGGTCAGTAGCCGGCGAAGGCGTCGGTCGTGAGCGACCGGGCCTTCTGGAGCGCGGGCGCGAGGTCGGCGATGAGGCGGGGCGGCCCGGAGATGAACGCGTGGCGGGCGGACAGGTCTCCGACCGCACGCTCAAGGGTGTCGGCGTCGAGTCGGGCCCCCTGCGCCCAGGTCCAGTGGGCCGGCAGGTCGGCGGGCTCGTCCCGGGTGAACACGACCGTGCGGACGCCCGTCTCCGCGAGCTCGTCGCGGAACGCGAGCTCCTCCGCCGATGCGGCCACGTAGACGAGGACGATGTCGCGCTGCTCCCCCGTCGCCCGGAGCTGCCGGAGCTGCGACACGAACGGCGTCACCCCGATGCCCGCCGCCACCATGAGCACGGGTTCGTCGCCGCGCGGGAGGACGAAGTCGCCCCAGGTTCCCGTCACGGCGAAGGTCGCGCCGGGCTCGGCGGCCGCGAGCGCCCGCTTGTAGCTCGACGGACGCTGCTGGTCGCCGTTCTTGTACGCGATCCGGAGGGTCGGCAGATCGGCCGGCGCCGAGACGATGCTGAACTCGCGACGAGTGCCCCGCGCGTCCGGTCGCCGGTGGGGTACATCCAGCTCGAGGTACTGACCGGGAAGGAACCGGACCGGCCCCTGTGCCCGGAAGGTGAGCTCCTGCGCGGTGGGAGTCACGAACGCCCGCCGCTCGAGCACGAGACGCACCGACCCGCGGAGCGCGAACGCGAAGGCGACGAGGTTGCCGATGAGCAGCGCGCGCTCCTGCCCGAGGGTGAAGAGGCCCGCCACCGAGATCGGCCAGCCGGCGAGGACGCCGACCACCACGGCGACGACGAGCTGCTGGCGACGTCGGGGCGGGAGGGTGAGCGGTTCCGACAGCATGAACG
Source organism: Microbacterium sp. BLY (assembly GCF_017939615.1). Classification (NCBI taxonomy): domain Bacteria; kingdom Bacillati; phylum Actinomycetota; class Actinomycetes; order Micrococcales; family Microbacteriaceae; genus Microbacterium; species Microbacterium sp. BLY. The sequence continues at coordinate 136,313 of NZ_JAGKSR010000002.1, read as the reverse complement.
CGCCCAGGAAGAGGAAGGGTGACTGCAGCACCGCGAACGACAGCGCCGTCGCGAGGTCGAACGACACGTCGAACTGCACGGCCTGCACGGCCTGCCGCACGATCGAGGTGGCCACGGCGACCACGAGGAAGAGCAGGACCACCCGCACCTTCTCCGTGCGCCACAGGACGGCGAGCCCGAGGAGCACGACCGGGACCGCGAGCACGGGGGTGCCGACCCACCACGACGACGACGTCCCCAGCCAGTCGAGGCTGCCGAAGGCCCCAAGGATCGACACGACGGCGGCGCCGAACGCGGCAGGGTTGAAGATGTGCCGGCCGCGCCAGGCGAGGAGGTACTTGGACGCGCTCGCCACCGCGCCCGTGATGGCGAGGCCAAGCAGCGCCGCAGGCTCGACCCCCGGTCGCAGCACGAACAGCAGGATGAGGGCCGTCACCAGCGACGACTCGACGCGCCACGGCAGCCGGACGATCCGCTGCGCGACGGCGTCCACCGCGGAGATGACCACCGCGAGGACCGCGAACGAGACCACCAGCTCGAGCGGGGTCGGCGACACGATCACACCGAGCAGCGAGAGCACGAGGGCGACGAGTGCGAGCGCGGCGAGCGCGAACAGGACGAGGCGGTACATCGACAGCGCCCCCAGCACGGCGAGGACGCGCTGGCGGACAGCGGTGAAAGCGGTGGTCATGGTGTCCTGTCTCCCCCGGTTCCGGTCGCGGCGGCGGCCGCGGTGAAGAGTTCGGCGGGACAGCCGGGCGAGCGCTGCACCCGACCGTCGGTCGTCATGCGCACCCACTCGGTGCGCCACCGTTCGGCGAGGGCGGGGCCGCCGTCGAAGAACAGCGCGGTGGCGATGGCATCGGCCGTCATCGCCTCGGGGGCGAGCGCCCACGTCGCGGCCCACGTGCGCACGGGCTGCCCGGTGCGCGCGTCGAGCACGTGGTGGAGCCCGTCGCCCCAGGCGCGACGGTTGACGGCCGAGGCGCAGAGCGCGCCGTCCCGGAGCTCGACCACCCCGATCGCCTTCCGCGCGTCGTACGGGTGTTCCAGAGCGATCCGCACGGCGGCGCCGCGCACGCGGATGTCGCCACCGGCGTCCACGACCACATCGCCGGGCATGCCGCTCAGCACCTGCATGACCCGGTCGACGAGACGGCCCTTGCCGAGGGCACCCACGTCCAGCAGCGCCGGGGCCGCCGCGGCCACCGCGTCCTCCGACCAGGTCAGCCGATCGGCCCAGGCCGCCGGTGCCGGGCGCGGGTCCCCCGCCGTCAGCGAGTACGCGGCGTCATAGCCGAGCGCCGCGAGGCTGTCCGCGACCAGGGGGTTGACCGCCCCGGCCGTCGCCGCGTCGAGCTCGCGGTAGGCGTCGAGCATCGCGGCCGCATCCGGTGACGCCAGCAGGCCCCCGGACCGTCCGAGTCGGGTCACGTCCGAGTCGTCCCGGAACCGGGACCAAGCCCGGTCGAACCGCTCGATCTCCGCGGTCACCGCTGCCCGGACGTCATCTGGAAGCGGTGCACCGGTCTCGATCTCCCACCCGGTGCCGATCGCCTCGAAACGCCAGCCCGCCATGACGACGCCTCGCGCCTACGCGGCGGCCTGCTCCTTGATGGCGGCGACGGCGTCGTTGAATCCGCCGCTCGTCAGCGACGAGCCGGCCACCCGGCTGACCTTCAGCTCGTCGATCGGCTTGCCCACGACCTCATCGGCGATTCCGTCGATGAATTCGCCCTGGTAGCGCTCCGTCTCGGGCGCCTTCGGATCGCCGGTCACCTCGACATCGGTCACGACCCCATCCGCGAGAGTGAGCGTGACGCTGATCTCCTCGACCGTCTCGGGCGTCTGGTACGAGCCGTCGGCGGTGTAGGTGCCGTCCTTGTACGTGCCGGACGCGTCGCCGCCGCTCGAGGAGGAGGAGTTCGACCCGGTGGTCTGGTCGGCCCCCGCCGGCGCGTCGGCGGTGCCGCCGGTGGACGAGCATCCGGCGAGGACGAACAGCCCTGCGATCCCGAGGAGCGCGGAGCCCGTGCGGACAGAGGTCGGAACGGTGGTGCGGATCATGATGTCCTCCGTGGTCGGCGTCGGTCGACTCTTCCGTCGATGATCACGACCGTAGGCAACCCGGCTATGCGCGGGCTGTGCCGTTCCGATGCGTTACGCGTCCCCGCCGAACATGCTCGTGACGGAACCGTCCTCGAAGACCTCGTGGATGGCGCGCGCGAGCAGCGGCGCGATCGGCAGGACCGTCAGCGTCTCCCAGCGACGCGAGGCCGACAGCGGGATCGTGTCGGTGACGACGACCTCGTCGATCGCCGCGTCCTGCAGACGCTCCGAGGCCGGGTCGCTGAAGATCGCGTGGGTCGCCGCGACGATCACACGGTGCGCACCGTTCGCCTTCAGTGCCTGTGCGGCCTTCACGATCGTGCCGCCCGTGTCGATCATGTCGTCGACGAGCAGGCACGTCCGGCCCTCGACGGTGCCGACGATCTCGTGGACCGAGACCTGGTTGGCCACCTTCGGGTCGCGGCGCTTGTGGATGATGGCGAGCGGGGCGCCGAGGCTGTCCGACCAGGTGTCGGCCACGCGGACGCGTCCCATGTCCGGGGAGACGACCGTGAGGATCTCGCGGTCCTCCGGGCTCAGCGTGCGCTCGAAGTGCTCCAGGAGCACCGGCTTGGCGAACAGGTGGTCGACGGGACCGTCGAAGAAGCCCTGGATCTGCGCCGCGTGCAGGTCGACGCTCATGACCCGGTCGGCACCCGCCGTCTTCAGCAGGTCGGCGACGAGCCGGGCACTGATCGGCTCGCGGCCGCGGCCCTTCTTGTCCTGACGCGAATACGGGTAGTACGGGGCGACGACGGTGATGCGCTTCGCCGAGGCGCGCTTGGCGGCGTCGATCATGATGAGCGTCTCCATGAGCCACTCGTTGACCGGTTCGCCGAACGTCTGGACGAGGAAGAGGTCGACGCCGCGGATGGAGACCTCGAAGCGCGCGTAGATCTCACCGGAGGCGAAGGTGCGATGCTCGACCGGAGCGATCTCGGTGCCGAGCGAGGCGGCGACGGCGGCGGTGAGCTCGGGATGCGAACGTCCGCCGGCGACGACGAGTCGCTTCTTGGTCTTCGCGATGATGCCGGGGGCCACCCCGTTGTCGCGATCCAGGTCGACCGTCTTCTTCTTCCGGGCCATGCTCCGCCTATTCCGCCGAATTCTCCCGGGCCGCGGCATCCGCCGCTCCCGTGCCTGCTCTGTTCTTCTCGACCCACCCCTCGACGTTGCGCTGGGGGGCGACGCTCATGGCCAGGGCACCGGCCGGGACGTCCTTGCGGACGACGGCGCCGGCGCCGGTCTTCGCACCTGCTCCCAGCCTAACGGGCGCGACCAGCACCGTGTGCGAGCCGGTGTGCACCTCGTCGCCGATCTCGGTGCGGTGCTTGTTGACGTCGTCGTAGTTGGCGGTGATGGTGCTCGCGCCGAGGTTCACACCGCGGCCGATCGTCGCGTCGCCGACGTACGACAGGTGCGGGACCTTGCTGCCCTCGCCGATCTCGGCGTTCTTCGTCTCGACGTAGGCGCCGATCTTCCCCTTCGCGCCGAGCACGGTGCCGGGGCGGAGGTAGGAGAACGGTCCGACCGTGGCCTCCGCGCCGATCACGGCGAGGGTCGCGTCGGTGCGGCGCACGACCGCGTCCTCCCCCACCTCGCAGTCGACGAGCGTGGTGTCCGGGCCGATCGTCGCGCCGGCGGCGATCGTCGTGGCGCGCAGGATCTGGGTGTTCGGCAGGATCGTGACGTCGGGCGCGAGGGTGGCGTCGTCGTCGATCCACGTGGTGGCGGGATCGACGATCGTGACGCCCTCGAGCTGCCACCGGCGCACGATGCGGGCGTTCAGCCGGCGACCGACCTCGGCCAGCTGGGCGCGGTCGTTGACGCCGAACGTGACCTCGACGTCGGCGACGATCGACGCCGCGACGCGGTCGCCGTCGCGACGGACGAGACCGGGGACGTCGGTGAGGTACATCTCGCCCTGGGCGTTGTCCACGCCGATCCTCGGCAGGTAGGTGCGCAGCGTCGCCGCACGGAAGACATACATGCCCGCGTTGATCTCGCGGACCTCCGCCTCCTCCGGGGTCGCGTCCTTCTGCTCGACGATGCGGTCCACATCGCCGTCGGCGTCGCGGATGACCCGGCCGTAGCCGGTGGGGTCGTCGACGAGGGCGGTCATGAGGGTCGCCGGGGCACCGGAGGCGCGGTGCTCGGCGAGGAAGGCGGAGAGCGTGTCGACATCGGCCAGCGGGCAGTCCCCGGACAGCACGAGCACGTCGCCGTCGAAGTCGGCGGGCAGGGCGTCGACCGCCACCTGGACGGCCCGGCCGGTGCCCGGCACGTCGTCCTGGTCGACGAAGACGGCGTCCGGGTAGTCCTCGCGCAGCGCGGCGACCACCTGGTCGCGCTCGTGGCGCACGACCACCTCGATGTGCGCGGCCTGGAGGCGCGTCGCCGTCGTCAGCACGTGCCCGACGAGCGGACGTCCGCTGATCGGATGCAGCACTTTCGGCAGGCGCGACTTCATACGGGTGCCCTGGCCTGCGGCGAGGACGATGATGGCGAGGTTGTTCCCAGTCATGCTCCGCCGCCAGGACTCGAACCTAGACCTCACAGCTCCAAAGGCTGTCGTGCTGCCATTACACCACGGCGGACCGCGGCGCCCCGGGGCACCGCCCGATAAGTCTGCCACGTCCGCGCGCCGGTTCCTGTGCGCGCGGCGCGCGCCCGTCATCCGGAGGAAACACCGTTCTGGAATGCTGGCCGGATGAGCATCGTGATCGAGCGCGTCACCGCCGCCACCCCGGAGATCGCCGCCTTCATCGGCGCGCACCACGCGGAGATGGAGGGCACCGCCCCGCCGGAGAGCCAGCATGCGCTCCCTCTCGACCGTCTGCTCACTCCTCGCATCCGCCTCTTCGCCGGGATCGTCGAGGGCCGTCTCGCCGCGACCGGAGCGCTGGCGGTCGTCGAGGACGGGCACGAGGAGCTGAAGTCGATGCGCACCGACCCGGCGTTCCGCGGGCGCGGTATCGGACGGGCCATGCTGGATCATCTCCTCGCCGACGCCGCCGCGCGCGGCGTCCGCCGGGTCTCCCTGGAGACCGGAAGGGACGCTTTCTTCGCCCCCGCACGGGCGATGTACACGAACGCGGGCTTCCGGGAAGGTGCCGCCTTCGGCACCTACCTGCCCGACCCCCACAGCGTCTTCCTCACCCGGCTCCTGCCCGCGTCGCCGCCGCAGGCGGCGCCCTCGCGCGCGATAATGAACGGATGAGCGAGGCGGATGAGGTCGATCGGATCGTCGGCGCGTGGAACACGCAGCGTCCCGACCTCGACTTCTCCCCCCTCGAGGTGCTGTCCCGGATGGACCGCCTCTCCCGGCACCTCGACCGGGCCCGCCGCGAGGTCTTCCGTCGCAGCGATCTGGAGCCCTGGGAGTGGGACGTGCTGTCGGCTCTCCGCCGGGCGGGCTCCCCGTTCCAGCTCTCCCCCAAGCAGCTCCTCCAGCAGACCCTGGTGTCGAGCGGCACCATGACCAACCGGATCGACCGCCTCGTGGGCCGACGCTTCGTGCGCCGGGAGGCCGACCCCGCGGATGGCCGCAGCGTGCTCGTGACCCTGACCGACGACGGACGGGTGCGGGTGGACGCGGCGATCACCCGCCTCGTGGATGCGGAGGCGGAGCTGCTGCGGGCGCTCTCGCGCGCCGACCGCGACCGCCTCGCCGCGCTGCTGCGCAAGCTGAGCCTCAGCTTCGACACTTGACCCGGTCCCGTCCCGCTCCGTCCGGTCCGGTGTCCTGTTTCACCTGCACGATCCGGACACGGATGCCGGACGATGGGCGTCACCTGATCGTGCGACCGGAACCGGATCGTGCACCCGGACCGAGGGTGGGTCACGACCGGTCGCCTAGGCTGGGAGGACCCGGTCGCGGCCCCGCGACCCCTGCTCCGAAGGCCGACACATGGGCATGCCCTCCCCGCTCCCCGTGCGCGACGGTGTCGGCGCGACGCGGCTCCACGTGCCCCTGACGGGCGCCTGGCCCACCGTCGCCGCGTACATGGTCGAACGGTTCTTCCACCTGGACCCGGAGCGCCTGCTCGTCCGCTTCGACCGCGGGGAGATCGTCGCCCGCGACGGCCGCCCGCTCACCCGGGACACGCCTCTCGGCGCCGAGGAGTTCGTCTGGTACTACCGCGAGCCTCCGGTGGAGAAGGTGATCCCGTTCACCGAGGAGATCCTCCACCAGGACGAGCACCTGGTGGTCGTCGACAAGCCGCACTTCCTGCCCACCACCCCGGGTGGGAAGTACCTGCAGAACTCCGCCCTCGTCCGGCTGCGCAACCGTCTCGGCAATCCGGACCTCACTCCGATCCACCGCCTCGACCGGGCCACCGCGGGGCTGCTGATGTTCTCGGCACGCCCGGCCACCCGGGGTGCGTATCAGCTGCTGTTCGAGGACCGCCGGGTGGAGAAGGTGTACGAGGCGGTCTCCGCGCGTTCGGCTGACTGGGACCCGGATCGGTTCCCCCTCGTCTATCGCAACCGCATCGAGAAGCTCCGCGGCCAGGTCTGCGTGCAGGTGGACGAGGAGGGCGAGCCGAACTCCGAGACGCTCATCGAGGTCATCGCCGCCGACGATCGCGTCGTGCACACGCTCCTGCGGCCGCACAGCGGGAAGATGCACCAGCTCCGCGTGCACCTCGCCGCACTCGGACTCGGCATCCTGCACGACGGCTTCTACCCCGTGCTGCAGCCGGAGCGCCCGGACGACTTCACCCGTCCGCTCCAGCTCCTCGCCCGCGAGCTCCGCTTCACCGACCCGCTCACGGGACGGGAGCGGATGTTCCGCACGCGCCGGAGCCTGCAGGAGGCCCCGGCGCGCGGAACGCTCAGCGGCGCATGACCTTCCGCGCGAGTCGTGCGCCGAGAAGCTGCACGAGGTGCACGAACACGACGATCAGGATGATGGCCGCCCACATCACGAGCGGCTCGAACTGCCGGAAACCGTAGATCTGCGCGAACGCGCCGAGCCCGCCGCCGCCGATCAGACCGGCCATCGCCGTCATGTCGATCAGCGCGACGACGATGAACGTGTATCCGAGGATGAGGGGTCCGAGTGACTCGGGGATCGCGACGGTGAACAGGATCCGCCAGGGACCGGCACCCATCGCCCGCGCCGCCTCGATGACACCGGGCGACACCGACACGAGATGCTGCTCGACGATGCGGCCGATCGCGAACGCCGCGGCGAGACCGATGATGAAGGCGCCGGCGGTGGTGCCGATGCCGACGCCGACGACGAGCCGGGCGAACGGCTGCGCGACCGCCATGAAGATGACGAACGGGATCGGGCGGAAGAAGTTCACCGCGAAGTTGACGAGCCCCGAGACCACCCGGTTCGGCAGCAGGCCACCCGGGCGCGTGACGTACAGCAGGACGCCGACGGCCAGTCCGAGCACCCCGCCGAGGACGAGGGCGAACGACGTCATGTAGAGGGTCTCGAGCGCGGCCTGCCAGAACTCCGGCCACAGTTCGTTCAGACGATCCATCAGCGGGCCTCCTCTCCGGCGATGACGGTGACTTCGACGCGTTCCGCGATCCGCGCGAGAGCCTCGTCGATCGCGCGGGCATCACCCCGGATCGCGAGCGTGAGGTGGCCGAAGGCACGGCCCCGGATGTCGTTGATCCCGCCGTAGACCAGTTCGAAGTCGAGGCCCGCCGATGCGAGATCGAGGAACACCTGGGCCTGAGAGGAATCGCCGTCACGGAACGACAGGGTCACCAGGCGTCCCGTGTGCCGGTCCCGCAGGACCGCGAGTTCCGACGGCGACGGCACGCCCTTGACCACGGTTCCGACGAACCGCTGCGATGCCGGGTTCTGCGGGGCGGAGAAGACGTCGAACACATCGCCCTGCTCGATGACGCGGCCGTTCTCCATGACGGCGACGCGGGTGGCGATGGTCTGGATCACGTCCATCTCGTGCGTGATCACCACGATCGTCACCCCCTGCTCCTCGTTCACGCGCTTCAGGAGGTCGAGGACCTCGTGCGTCGTCTGCGGGTCGAGTGCGCTCGTGGCCTCGTCCGCAAGCAGGATGGCGGGTTTCGTGGCGAGGGCGCGGGCGATGCCGACGCGCTGCTTCTGCCCCCCGGACAGCTGCTCCGGGTACGCCTTCGCCTTGTCGGAGAGGCCGACGAACGACAGCAGCTCCTCGACGCGCGCCTCGATGTCGGGCTTCGACCAGCCGGCCAGCTTGAGCGGATACGCGATGTTGGCCCGGACACTGCGCGACGAGAAGAGGTTGAACTGCTGGAAGATCATCCCGATGCCGCCGCGCACGGCGCGCAGCTCGCTCTCCTTGAGCGCCGTGATGTCGACGCCGTCGACCGTGATCGTCCCGCGCGTCGCGGGCTCCAGGGCGTTGATGAGGCGTACCAGGGTCGACTTGCCCGCACCGGAGTAACCGATGATGCCGAACACGTCGCCCTTGTCGATGGAGAGGGTGACGTCGTCGACGGCGACGATCTCGCGATCGCCGCGGTTGCGGGCGGGATAGGTCTTGGAGACGTTCGTCAGGGTGACGATCGGCATGTGCTGCTCCGGTCTGCTTCTCGGGAAACGGAGAATCGGGCGGCGCAGGAGGCGCCACCCGATTCTCCCTCATCGGACGGGGGCGGTTCGCACCCCGTCGTCCGTCACTTCTCCTCGGCGTCCTTCTGGACCTTCTCCAGCGACGCCACCAGGTCGTCGACCGGGGTCTGCAGCGGCACAGCGGTGTCGCCGGACGACTCCCGCAGGCCCGCCTGGACGTCCTCGTTCGTCTGGAAGATCTCGACGAGCTTCCGGTACGTCTCGTTGTCAGCGTCCTCGGCGCGTGCCGCGAAGATGTTCACGTACGGAAGGGCGTTCGGGTCTTCCGGGTCGTCCTGCGCGATCGCGTCGTCGAACGTGAGTCCCGCGTCCTGGACGAAGTCGTTGTTGATGATCGCGGCCGCGACGTCCGGGAGGGAGGTCGGGATGAGCGCACCCTCCAGCGCGGTCACCGTGACCTTGGACTTGTCGGTGTCGATGTCGGCGAGGTCGGAGTACGGGGTGCCGCCGCTCTTCAGCTCGAGCAGGCCCGCCTGCTGGAGCACGTTGAGCGCGCGCGCCTGGTTCGAGGCGTCGTCGGGGACGGCGACCGTGTCGCCCTTCTTGATGTCGTCGACGTCGTCGTACTTCGTCGAGTACAGGCCGAGCGGGTAGATCGCAGTCGAGCCGATGGGCGTGAGGTCGGACCCGGAGGCGTTGTTGTACTCCGCGAGGTACACGATGTGCTGGAACTGGTTGAGGTCGATCTCGCCCTCGGTCAGCGCCGGGTTCGGCTGCTCGTACGAGCCGAAGTCGACGAGCTCGACCGTGATGCCCTCCTCGGCGGCCGCTTCGACGAACGGCGCCCACTGCGCGTCGCCCTTGCCGACGACGCCGATCTTGACGGTCTCGTCCTCGGAGCCGGAGCCGGCGTCCGACGACGTTGCGCACCCGGCGAGGGCGACGAACAGCGGAACCGCGGCGAGCGCGGCGAGAACGGAGGTGGTGCGGCGAGACATGATGAGGGGTTCCTTCCTGGCGGGACTCGACAACGTTAGGCAGGCGCGTGCGCTGTCGTGGAATCGGGATGTCACACGGCGTCACAGCCGCGCGAGTGGCGGGTCAGTCGAGCTCTTCGATGCCCTGCAGCCGCACCTGTTCGAGGTCGAGACGCGCGGAGATGCGGCGGACGACCATGTCGTCCACGGTGCCGGCACCACGGAGGCCCAGCAGCACCTCGCGCTTGCGGTCGAGCAGCGCGAGCTTGAGGCGCGTGTGCTCCTCGTGGCGCACGAGCGGCGAGCGCTGGGCGAGGTCGACGTCGGCGGAGGTCGCGATCATCCGCAGCGTCGTCCCCTCCGTCCCGTCCGGGTCGGGAGCGGTGCCGGCGGAAACGGCGACGTCGCCGGGCTCTTCCTCGCCTCGCTCCTCTCCCCCGGTGCCATAGGGGTCCGGTTCGCCGAGCATCTCATCGAGCACGTCCGCCTCGGCGTCGATCAGCGCCTGCTCCCGGGCGAGCGTGCGCGCATTCGCGAACTCGAGCGCCTGGTAGCCCTCGGCGCGCACCCGGTCGCGCACCTCCTGCCCGATCCCGTGCTCCTCCGCCAGGTCGTCCAGGGCGGCGAGGGCGGCGCCGGAGATCGCCCGCTCGGCGAGCTCGTACTCCTCGTCCTCCGCGTGGTCGGCGGGGAACCGCGCCCAGCGCACGAGCGCGGGCAGGAGCGGAGCCTGCACGAGGAGGCTGAGCAGGATCACCCCGGCGGTCACGAAGACGATCTCGTCGCGGCCGCCCACGATGGCCCCGTCGGAGACGCCCGCCGGCACGGACAGCGCGATGGCGAGCGACACGGCGCCGCGCATGCCGGCGACCGTGGACACGAGTCGGGCGCGGGAGCGCGCGCCGCGGGGCGGGCGTTCGGCCGTGCGACGCTGGAACAGCACGTTGAGGAGCTGGAACACGTAGCGCACGACGAACAGGGTCGCCCACACGGCGAGCGTCACGAGGAGGAGGCGGCCGATGGCGGCGGCGGAGATCTCGTGCGCGACGAACTGCACCTCGAGGCCGATCAGCACGAACAGCGCCCCGTTGAGGAGGAACACCCCGAACGGCCAGGCGGCGTCCGCCTGCCGGCGCGAGGCCGCGGTGGTCACCCGGGGCGACACCCAGGCGACGATGAGGCCGCCGACGACCACGGCGAGCACGCCCGACGCATGGACCAGTTCCGCGAGGAGGAACGCCGAGAACGGTACGAGCAGGAGGGTCACGTTGATGACGATCGTCGAGGAGACGCGGCGCAGCAGCAGGGTGGCGAGGGCCGCGACCACGATGCCCGCGGCGATCCCGCCCACATACGACACCAGTACGTCCCACGTCACCGAGAGCGGAGTGACCTGGCCGCCGAGTGCCAGCGACACGGCGATCGCGTAGAGCACCAGCGCCGTGCCGTCGTTGGTGAGGCTCTCCGCCTTGAGCTTCATGAACATGCGTCTCGGGAGCAGCCGCCCCAGCGCGGCGACCGCCGTGGCGTCCGGAGGAGCGACCGCAGCGCCGAGGAGCAGCGCGATCTCCCAGGGCATGCCGAACAGCACCCCGATGCCGGCGACGGCGAACGCGGAGGCCACGACGAGCAGGGTGCTCATCGGAACGATGTAGCGGAAGTCGCGCCGGATCGACCGGAGCGACGTGGTGAGACTCTCCCAGAAGAGCATCACCGGCAGGAACAGCAGCAGCACGGTCTCCGGTGGCAGCTGCACCTCGCGCAGCGGCGGGATGAACCCCAGCAGCAGACCGAGGATGACGAGGACGAGGGGCAGCGCGAGACGCACGCGCGGGGCGATCAGGGTTCCGACGAGGATCGTGAGTCCGAGCAGGACGGTTACTTCGAGGCCTTCCATCGCTACCTCCCAACAGTCATGGGAGAAGGATATTCCTCCGTCAGCCGATCTCCTCCGTGAGCTCGAACCAGCGCAGCTCCAGCTCTTCGATCTCGGCCTCCTGTGCCGTGATCGCCTTCATCCGCTCGCCAAGGCCCTCGTAATCGGACTGGTCGTGGTCGGCGAGGGCGTGCTTGGCCGCGTCGACCTGCTGGGTGAGCTTCTGGATGCGGCGCTCGAGGGCGGCGGCCTCCTTCTGCGCCGCCCGGAGAGCCGCGCCGTCGAGACCGCTCGGCGTCGGAGCCTCGGCGACGGCCGACTTGGTGGGGCCGCTCTCGACGCGCTGCCGCAGACGCAGGTACTCGTCGACGCCGCCGGGGAGGTGCCGGAGGCGCCCCGCGCCGTCCGGACCGGGAAGGATCGCATACTGCTGATCCGTCACCCGCTCCAGGAAGTACCGGTCGTGGCTGACGACGAGGAGCGTGCCCGACCAGGAGTCGAGGAGATCCTCGATCGCGGCGAGCATGTCGGTGTCCATGTCGTTCGTCGGCTCGTCGAGGATGAGCACGTTCGGCTGGTCGAGCAGGACGAGCAGGAGTTGCAGCCGCCGCTGCTGCCCACCGGACAGATCCTTCACCGGGGTGGAGAGCTGGGCGGACGAGAATCCGAGCCGCTCCAGGAGCTGGCCGGGCGTGAGGTCCTGCGCCTTCGATCCCGCACCGAGCGTGTACGACGTGCGCAGACCGGAGATGACCACGCGCACCGGGTCGTTCCAGTGCGGCAGGAGTTCGTCCAGGCGCTGGGTGAGCGTGCGCACCTGCACGGTCTTCCCTCGCTTGATCCGCCCCTCCGTCGGCTCGACGGTGCCCGAGATGAGGCCGAGGAGAGTCGACTTCCCCGCGCCGTTCACGCCGAGGATGCCGGTGCGCTCCCCCGGCGCGATGCGCCACTCGACGTCCTTCAGCACCGTCTTGCCCGGCTGGGCCCCTGAGCCCGTCGAAGCCTGGGTCCCTGAGCCTGTCGAAGCCTGGGTCCCTGAGCCTGTCGAAGGGTACGTCACCCCGACATCGAGGAGGTCGACGACGTCCTTGCCCAGCCGCGAGACAGCGAGCGACTGCAGGGAGACCTTGTCGCGGATCTCGGGCACGTCGGCGATGAGTTCGTTGGCCGCGTCGATGCGGAACTTCGGCTTGCTCGTGCGGGCGGGAGCACCGCGACGCAGCCAGGCGAGCTCCTTGCGGGCGAGGTTCTGTCGCTTCGCCTCGGTCGCCGCCGCCATCCGGTCGCGCTCCACCCGCTGCAGGATGTAAGCCGCGTAGCCGCCCTCGAAGGGCTCGACGATGCGGTCGTGCACCTCCCACGTCTCGGTGCAGATCTCGTCGAGGAACCACCGGTCGTGGGTCACGACGAGGAGGGCGCCGGCGTTCGCGGGCCAGCGCTTCTTGAGGTGCCCGGCGAGCCAGGTGATCGCCTCGACGTCGAGGTGGTTGGTCGGCTCGTCGAGCGCGATGACGTCCCAGTCGCCGGTCAGCAGCTTCGCGAGCGACACCCGACGCCGCTGACCGCCGGAAAGGGAGCCGACCTCCGCGTCCCACGGCAGATCGGTTAGCAGCCCCTCGATGACGTCGCGGACGCGGGCATCGCCGGCCCACTCGTGCTCGGGGAGATCGCCGACGACCGCGGCACCGACGGTGATGTCGTCGGGGAGCGTGTCGGCCTGGTCGAGCACCCCGATGCGGGTGCCGCCCCGGACCGTCACACGTCCGGAATCGGGCTCCTTCCGGCCGGCGAGCATGGCGAGCAGGCTCGACTTGCCGTCGCCGTTGCGGCCGACGATGCCGATGCGGTCACCCTCCTCGATGCCGAGGGTCACGGCGTCGAAGACGACGCGGGTCGGGTATTCGAGGTGCAGGGCTTCGGCCCCGAGAAGATGTGCCATGTCCTCTCCAGGGTAGTCGCGCCACGTCGCGCGGTCTCCCGGTCAGACGAGCGATGGGGCGAAGATCTCCGGAAGCGCCGCGGTGAAGACCTCGAAGTGGCTGTGCCACACGGTGTGCGCGGCGCCGGGGATGCTGCGCACCGTCACCCCGCCGTGCTCGAACCGTCGCGCGTCCTCGTCGGTGACCCAGGCGCTGGGCTCCGCGCGGACGACGATGGAGCCGGGTGCCGCGGACCACTGCCCGTCCGCCCCGCAGGAGACGGATGCGGCCGTCGCGGGGTCGAACCGCGCGGCGGCGCGCGCCTCGACCGCGGCGTCGTCCACCGAATAGAAGGGACGGAGCCGGCGCAGTTCGGCGGGCGACATCCGCGTGCGGCGGTCGTGTTCGTACCGCGCGACGAGAGCGGCGCGTTCCTGGCCGCCCTGGAGGGCCAGGGGCGCGTCGACGTAGACCGCGAGAGCCGGGTCGAGTCGAGGTGCGGCGGCGGCCAGGACCGTGGCACCGAAGGAGTGGCCGACGGCCACGGCGAGCGGGGCGCGGCCGTCCGCCGCGTGCACGTCCGCGCGGCTCCGGTGCTGCGCGAGGGTCTCGACGACGGCATCCGCCGCCGACTCGATCGTGAGGTCCGGATCACGCGGTGAGAGACCGTGGCCGGGCAGGTCGAGGGCGAGCACGCGGAAGCCCCGCTCCACGAGCAGCGGGACCACGCGGTGCCAACTCTCGGCAGACCCCATCATCCCGTGCAGCAGCACGGCGACACGGTCGCCCTCCCCGGCTTCGATGACGTTCAGGAGCACCGGGCCAGTCAATCACGTTCGTTACCTTTTCGTGATCAGACTTTCGGCCAGACTCCTTCGAATCTTCGTTCGAATGTCGGTGGTGGGTGATGGACTGAGGTCATGCCCGCACTGCTCGATGCCACAGACTCCCAGATCGCGATCCTCGCCGATCTGGTGGCCGGACTGGAGGCGGCGGAGAAGACCCTGAGCAGCATGCAGGCCGCGCGGGACGGGCTGCTCGCGATGGCGGGGCGCCTCGCGGTCGACATCGCGCGGCAGGCCCGGCACCCGGACGGCGGCGACATGGCGATCCGCACGGTCGCGGCCGAGATCGGCGCCGCGCAACGCGTGAGCGACCGCACCATCGAGCGCAAGATGTCCGATGCCTCCTGGCTGGTCGAGCGGTTTCCCGCGGTGTGGCAGGCGCAGGGCGCCGGGCGGATCAGCGGGGCACACGCGCGCGTGATCGTCGAGGCGGGGGCGCACCTCACAGACCCCGACGATCGTGCCCGCTTCGCGGACGAAGCGATCGAAGTGGCCGCGGTCGAGTCGCCGAACCGGGTGCGTCGCCAGGTGCGGCGACTGGCCGACCGGTTCCAGGAGCGCACGCTCGTCGAACGTCACCGCGATGCCAGGGAGCTGCGGCGGATCTGGGTGACCGATCTCGACGACGGGATGGCCGAGCTCGGAGCCCGCGGACCGGCTGCCCTCGTGCACGGCATGTACGACCGGCTCTCGCAGATGGCGCATGCCGTTCGTGAGGAGAACGCGCGGGCACGGCGGCACGCGGCGCGCCAGGCCCTCGCCGAGGGTGGCGCCGCCCTCTCGACCGCCGCGGACGCTGACGCCGGCGCGTCTGGCTCTTGTTCCGCCTCCGCCGCCGGTTCCGGTTCCGGTTCCGGCTCCGGTTCTGCCTCCGATTCCGGTTCCGCCTCCGCCTCCGCTTCCGCTTCCGGTTCCGCCTCCGATGAGAGGACGATCGATCAGCTTCGCGCGGATCTGCTCGCTGACCTCGTCCTCACGGGAGCTCCGGCGGGGCACGATTCGGAAGCGGGGCTTCTCTCGGAGCTTCGGGCTCGGATCGAGGTCACGGTGCCGGTGCTCAGCCTCATGCACGACGACCGGATCGGCGGGTCGGCCGAGACTCCGGTGCTTCCCGCGGAACTCGACGGAGTGGTCCCCATCGACCCGGCCACGGCCCGCCGACTCGCCGGAGCGGCGAGCGGCTGGGACCGCGTGCTCACCCACCCGATCAGCGGTGCACTGCTGGCCGTCGACCGCTACCGGCCGAGCGAAGACCTCCGCCGGCACCTGCGGGCCCGCGATCAGCGATGCCGGTTCCCCGGCTGCGGCCTGATGCCGCGGAAATGCGACCTCGATCATAATCACGACGCCGCCCTCGGCGGCGAGACCGCGCACGACAACCTCGCGACCTTCTGCCGACGGCATCACATGCTCAAACACCACTCGCCGTGGCACGTCGAACAGCGCCCGGGCGGGGTGCTCGAATGGACGAGCCCGACCGGACGGACGTACATCGACCGGCCGCCGGTGCCGCACACGGTCACGTTCACCGATTCGACCGGGGGTGACCCCCGGGTGCCGTCGCGCCTCCCGGGCGACGATCCCGATTGGTGACGGCTTCCCCGGCGATGTCTCACCCTGGCGATGCCACTCTCTTGTCACGTCTACCCCGCTGGCGCCTGCCCGGTGACGTCCGCCCGGGTGCGGCTCTCCCGGCGACGACTCCCCTTCCCGAGAGCTGGAATCCGTGAGGCCGGTTCCCTCGCCCGGGCCCGGGGCGTGTCTCCGGCTGCACCTGCACCTGCACCCGCACCTGCACCGTCCCATAGAGTGGAGACATGTCGAGTCCCGAATCAGACAGGTCGGGGGCTGCCGGTCACACCGTCAGCCCCGTGCTCCGCTGATCCCCGTCCGCCGTCCTGGCCGACGCGCGCCGTGACACGGGCGCTGACCGTGGTGACGAGAAGTCCCTCTTCCCTCTCACCTCGGAGAACTCGATGCCGTTCGCTCTCTACGCCCTTGCCCTGGCGGTCTTCGTCATGGGCACGTCGGAATTCATGCTCGCGGGGCTCATCCCCGCGATGTCCGCCGATCTCGACATCCCTGTCGGCACGGTCGGCCTGCTCACGTCCGCCTTCGCCGTCGGCATGGTCGTCGGGGCCCCGACGATGGCTGCCTTCGCCCGCAGCTGGCCGCCCCGCCGCACCCTCCTCGCCTGCCTCGCCGTCTTCGGCCTCTGCCACATCGTCGGCGCGCTGACCTCGGTGTTCGACCTCCTGCTCGCCACCCGCGTGCTCAGCGCTCTGGCGAACGCGGGGTTCCTCGCCGTCGCCCTGCGCACCGCCACCCTCCTCGTGCCCCGGGAGCGAACCGGGCGCGCGCTCGCCGTCCTGCTCTCGGGAACGACCATCGCGACCATCGTCGGCGTCCCCGCCGGCGCCCTGCTCGGCACCGCGCTGACCTGGCGGGCACCCTTCGCCGCCGTGGCTCTCCTCTGCGTCGTCGCGTTCCTCGGCGTCCTCCGCGGCGTCCCGGCCACGATCGCCGCGCAGACGACCGCGACGCCCGCCGGGCGAGACACCGTTCGGGACAGCGCCGGAGAGACCACACCCCCGTCCCTGCGGGCGGAACTCGCTCTGCTCGCGACACCCCGCCTCGCGCTCACGATGATCCTGGCGGCGCTGGTCAACGCGGGCACGTTCGCGGTCTTCACCTTCCTCGCACCGGTCGTCACCGACACCGCCGGCCTGCCCCCGGCGGCGGTGTCGGTGTCGCTGGTGCTGTTCGGCGTCGGCTCGTTCGCGGGAGTGACGATCGCAGGCCGCCTCGCGGACCGCCACGCCGCCGCACTGCTCGCCATCGGCACCCCGCTGCTGCTCGGCGGCTGGATCGTCCTGGCGACGGTCGCGACGCAGCCGATCGCACTGCTGGCCCTCGTCTTCGTGCAGGGCGTGCTGTCGTTCGGCGTCGGCAGCACGCTGATCACCCGGGTGCTGTACGCCGCCTCCGGAGCTCCGACCATGGGAGGGTCGTACGCGACCGCCGCGCTGAACATCGGCGCCGTGATCGGGCCGGCGTGGGGAGCAGTCGCTCTCGCCAGCGGCGCCGGTCCCCTCTCCCCCGTCGCGGTGGCCGCAGTCCTGACGGCGGCGGCGCTCGCCCTCGGCCTGTCCCTCCGACGGACGCTGAGCCTGGCCGTCCGCCTCCGCCGTCGCTCTCGCCGGCGCCCTCGCTCTCGCCCTCGTCCTCGCCGCTGAGTCGCCCGGGCGGTGGCGGAGCGATCGCACAGGGCCACGCAGGACCACGCCCCAGAACGAGGACGAGCCGCCCGGACCCGAAGGTCCGGACGGCTCGTCCTGTGCGTCATTCGCGGGGAACGACGGGGTCACGCGAATCCGTGACGTCGGTGCTCTGGCTTACTCGTACGACTTCACGATCTCGAGGAGGCTCGGCACGTTGGCGTAGGCCTCGGCCGCGTTCTCCTTGGTCACGATGACCGGCGGAAGCAGGTAGGCCGGGACGACCTTCTTGCCGTTGTCGTACTGGTCGGTGTCGTTGACGTCGACCTCCTCGCCCTTCTGGAGCTGACCGACCATCTTGATGGCCTGCTCCACGAGCAGCGCGGTGTCCTTGTTGATCGTGGAGTACTGCACGCCCTCCATGATCGACTTCACCGACTCGACCTCGGAGTCCTGACCGGTGACCACCGGCACGGGCTTTCCGGCCTGCTGCGCCGAGGTGATGATGGCGCGGGCGAGGGTGTCGTTCGGGGACAGGACGCCGTCGAGCGTCTCCGAGCCGTAGCTCGACGTGAGGATCGAGTCCATCCGGCGCTGGGCGTTCTCCGGCTTCCAGCCCTCGGTCGCCGTCTGGGAGATCTCGGTCTGCCCGGAGACGACGTTCAGCGTGCCGTCGTCGATCTTCGGCTGCAGCACCTCCATCGCCCCGTTGAAGAACACCGCCGAGTTGGCGTCGTCCGGCGAGCCCGAGAACAGCTCGATGTTGTACGGCGCCTCGTGACCCGCGCGCTCGGCCAGCCCGTCGAGCAGCGCCTGCCCCTGGAGCTTGCCGACCTCGAAGTTGTCGAAGGCGACGTAGTAGTCCACGGCGTCGGTGTTCTCGATCAGACGGTCGTAGGCGATGACGGCGACACCGGCGTCGCGAGCGGCCTCCACCTGCGTGGTGAGCTGCTTGCCGTCCTTGGCGCCGATGATGATGACCTTCGCGCCACCGGTGACCATCGCCTGGATCTGGTTCTGCTGCTCGGCGACCGTGTTGCTGGCGGGCGCGTACTGCACGTCCGCCTTGAAGCCGGCCTCTTCGAGACCGTCGGTGAACAGCTGACCGGCCAGGACCCAGTTCTCCGAGGTCTTGTCGGGCAGGGCGACACCGATCGTGGAGTCGGCGGCGAAGCCCTTGGCGGCCTCCTCGCCCGACCCCGAACCCGAGTCACCGCCGCGCTCCGAGGAGCAGCCGGTGAGGGCGAATGCGCCCGCGACGACAAGCGCTGTCGCCGACAGAAGAATCTTCTTCATGTGATCTCTTTCTCTGGTGTGTGCAGGTCCCGTCGCGCCTGCGTTGCGCGACGCGGCCCTTACTTTCCGCGCGTCTCCTCGACGGCGGGGGCTTCGTACTTCTGACTGGTGGGGTAGTTCGTCTTCGTGGGATCGAACGTGTCGGTGGCCGGATCCTGCTTGCGGCCGAGACGGCGCGTGAGGAAGCCGATGATCGACGGCCGGCCCTGCTGCTTGTTCCACACGTCGACACCGACGGCGAAGAGCAGCACGAGGCCCTTGATCATCGAGACGACGTCGGCGCCGGCGCCGAGGAGCGCGAGGCCGTTGTTCAGGAACGCCATCACCAGACCACCGATGATCGACCCGATCACCGTGCCGATACCGCCGGAGACGGCCGCGCCACCGATGAACACGGAGGCGATCGCGTCGAGCTCCCACCCGTTGCCGTCCTGCGGCCCCGAGGCGGTCGCCCTGGCGACGTAGATCATGCCGGCGAGCGAGGCCAGGACCGACATGTTCATCATCACGAAGAAGTCGACCCAGCGGTCCTTCACGCCCGAGAGGCGGGCCGCCTGCCGGTTGCCGCCGACCGCGTAGATGTGACGGCCGAAGACGGTGTTGTTCGTGATGAACGAGTAGAGGATGACGAGAGCGAGGAGGATGACGCCCGAGATCGGGAAGCTCGTGCCCTCGCGTCCCGTGGCGAACAGCCAGCCGGCGACGAGGATGACCGCCGAGATGAGGACGACCTTCGTCACGCTCACCCAGAGCGGCGCCATGTCCGACCCCATCTTGCGCTGGATGCGCCGGGTGCGGATCTCCCAGAACACGATCCACGCGACGCCGGCGAGCGCCAGCAGCATGGTCGGGATGTTGAACGGCAGCGGGAGCGCGATCTCCGGGAGGTAGCCGGCACCGATGATCTTGAAGCCCTCCGGCACGGGCACGGACTGCGAGTCGCCGACCCACTGGTTCGCGCCGCGGAAGAACAGCATGCCGGCGAGAGTCACGATGAACGCCGGGACCCCGACATAGGCGACCCAGAAGCCCTGCCAGGCGCCGACGAGGACGCCCACCCCCAGGCCCAGCAGCACGCCGAGCGGCCAGGGGAGGTTCCAGTCCTGCATGGCCTTGGCCACCACGATGCCCGTGAACGCCGCCACCGAGCCGACCGAGAGGTCGATGTGCCCCATGATGATGACCATCACCATGCCGATCGCCAGGATCAGGATGTACGAGTACTGGTTGACGACGTTGATGAGGTTGCCCGACGACAGCGTCAGGCCCGTGCCCTTCACGATCCAGGTCAGCACCTGGAAGACGACGAGGATGACGACGAGGCTGCCGAGGATGCCGAACTGGCGCAGCGTGGAGGTGCCGCCGCCTCCGAACATCTTCGTGATGTCCTTGAAGTGGAAGCCGCGCTTCGCGGTGGTCGAGTCGGTGGTCATGCGGATGCTTTCTGGGTCGCGGAGGTCATGCTGCGCATGAGGTCCTCGGGGGTCGCCTGGTCGGCCGGGATGCAGTCGGTGACCCGGCCTTCGAACACGGTGTAGATGCGGTCGGAGATGCCGAGCAGCTCGGGCAGCTCGCTGGAGATGACGATCACGCCCTTGCCCTGCGCGGCGAGCTCGTTGATGATCGCGTAGATCTCGTACTTCGCGCCCACGTCGATGCCGCGGGTGGGCTCATCGAGGATCAGCAGGTCGGGGTCGGTGAACATCCACTTCGCGAGGACGACCTTCTGCTGGTTGCCGCCGGAGAGCTTGCCGACGCCCTCCTCGACCGACGGGGTCTTGATGCGCAGCGCCTTGCGGTAGCGCTCCGCCACCGAGAACTCCTCGCGGGAGTCGACGACGCCGTTGTGGGCGATCTTGGACAGCTTCGCCGCGACGATCGACCGCTTGATCGTGTCGAGCAGGTTCAGCCCCAGCACCTTGCGATCCTCGCTGACATAGGCGAGGCCGTGCTTGATCGCGGCGGCGACGTCGGGGAGCTCGATCTCCTCACCGTCCTTGACGATGGTGCCCGAGAGGAACGTGCCGTAGGAGCGGCCGAAGATGCTCATCGCGAGCTCGGTGCGCCCCGCGCCCATGAGGCCGGCGATGCCGACCACCTCGCCGCGACGGACGTCGATGCTCGACCCCTTCACGACCATGCGCTCCGGCACGGTGGGGTGCTGCACCCACCAGTCCTTGACCTCGAAGAACACCTCGCCGATCTCCGGCGTGCGGTCCGGGTACCGGCTCTCCAGCGAGCGGCCGACCATGCCGCGGATGATGCGGTCCTCGTTGATCTCGCCGCGCGAGATGTCCAGCGTCTCCACCGTGCGGCCGTCGCGGATGATCGTGATCTCGTCGGCGATCTGCTCGATCTCGTTGAGCTTGTGGCTGATCATGATCGACGCGATGCCCTTGGCCTTGAGGCCGAGGATCAGGTCGAGGAGGTGCTGCGAGTCGTTCTCGTTGAGCGCCGCGGTCGGCTCGTCGAGGATGAGGAGCTTGACGTCCTTGTTGAGCGCCTTGGCGATCTCGATGAGCTGCTGCTTGCCGACGCCGAGGGTCTTGATCGGCACGTCCGGGTCCTCATCCAGCCCGACGCGGGCCAGCAGCTCGATCGTGCGCTCCTTCTGCGCCTGCCAGTCGATGCGCCCGAAGCGGCGGATCTCGTTGCCGAGGAAGATGTTCTCGGTGACCGACAGCTCCGGGATCAGCGCGAGCTCCTGGTGGATGATGACGATGCCGGCCTGCTCGCTCGCCGCGATGTCCTTGAAACGCTGCTCCTGGCCGTACAGGAGGATTTCGCCGTCGTAGGTGCCGTACGGGTACACCCCCGACAGGACCTTCATCAGCGTCGACTTCCCGGCGCCGTTCTCGCCGCAGATCGCGTGGATCTCGCCGGCGCGGACGGTGATCGAGACGTCGGCGAGCGCCTTGACTCCCGGGAACTCCTTGGTGATGCGGCGCATCTCCAGGATCGGGCCTGACACGGTCGGCAACGTTGCTGTGGTGCTCACGGATCTTCCTCGCGACGTGCGGTCACCTTCGATGTGACCGTTCACATCGGTATATCGTCGTCTTCCGGGACAGCGGTGTCAAGTCCGCGGCGTGTTTTCGTGTCGCTACCGTGATGCAGCGGATTCGCGGGCCCGCAGGAGCGTCTGCAAGGGGCCGAACGCGGGGACCTTCTCGCCGCGGATCTCGGCGAGCAGGATGCGCACGGCGCGCCGCCCGAGCTCGGGGAAGTCCTGGTGCACGGTGCTCAGCGTCGGCGCGACGTGCGCCGCGACCGGGATGTCGTCGAAGCCGATCACGCTCACGTCGTGCGGCACGCGCACGCCCGCATCGCGGAAGCCGTGCAAGAGCCCGATCGCCATGAGGTCGTTCGCCGCGAAGACGGCGGTGAAGTCCCGGCGCACGGAGAGCTCCTTGCCCGCGAAATAGCCGAAGTCGGCGGTCCAATCACCCCGGATCGGCGGGAAGGTGGGCAGATCGGCGTCCCGGAGCGCATCGAGATAGCCGCGCATCCGCGACTCCGCCTCGATCCAGTCCTGCGGTCCGGCGAGATGGAGGATGTCGCTGTGGCCGAGCGCGATGAGGTGCTCGGTGGCCGCCTTGGCCCCCGCCACCTGGTCGGCCGAGAGGCTCACGCCGTCGGAGCCGGACGCCGTCTGCAGGCTCACGAACGGCATCGTGACGTTCATGCCGCGCAGGACATGGAAGACGCGCACCTGCGGCGCCAGCACGACAATGCCGTCCACCTGCTCGCGCTCGAGCTGGCGCACGGCGTTGCCGATCGCCTCCGGCGTGGTCGCCGGGAGGTTGAGGGTGGAGACCGAGTAGCCCTCCTCGCGCGCCGCGTCCTCGATCCCCGCGATCGACGACGTCGGCCCGAACTCCCCGATCGTCGCCGACAGGATGCCGAGCACGTTCGACTTGCTGGTCACCAGCGCCCGCGCCGCGAGATTGGGCCGGTAGTCGAGGACGGCGATCGCGTCGAGCACCTTGGCCTTGGTCTCGGGCCGGATGCTCGGGTGATCGTTCAGCACGCGGGAGACCGTCTGATGCGAGACTCCGGCCAGCCGCGCGACGTCCCGGATGCTCGGCATGCGGGCACGCTCGGAGGAGGTCGACATCGAGCCTCCTCGCGTGTGCACGGTCACATGACCTCTACATTATGTCTGCCGTCCCGGCTCCGTGCACGTTCCGCGCGCGACCGACTTGTGGGATCGCACCGGAACACCCGGTGGGTTTCGTGCGGCGGCACGGGATCACCGGGAACGGTCGTGCGAGGGTGGCGGCGTGGAGACTCTGCTGCGCGGCGGGCGCGTGATCGACCCGATGACGGAGACGGACCAGGTCGCCGACCTGCTGATCGCGGACGGCCGGGTGCGTGCCGTCGGCCCGGATCTCGACGCTCCGGCCGGCGCCGACGTGATCGACGCCGACGGGCTGATCGTCGGGCCGGGTTTCGTCGACCTGCACAGCCACGTGCACTCGATCGCGGGCCAGCGACTCCAGGCCCTGGACGGGGTGACCACCGCACTCGACCTCGAAGCCGGACTCATGCCGATCGCCGAGGCCCTCTGCCGCGCGGCTGCCGACGGACGACCGCTGAACTACGGGTTCTCCGCGTCCTGGGCGCAGGCGCGCGCCCTCGCCCACCTCCACCGCGTGCCGATCGCCGACTTCACCGCCTCGATGGACCTGCTCGGCATCAGCGACTGGCAGCGCTCGTCCTCCCCCGTCGAGCGCCGGCAATGGCTGCGCCTCCTTGAGGACGAGCTGTCGGCCGGCGCCCTCGGCATCGGCGTGCTCATGGGGTACGCCCCGAGGTCCGACCCGGAGGAGTACCTCGACCTCGCCCGCATCGCCGCCGCCGCGCACGCCCCGACCTTCACGCACGTCCGCGAGCTGATCGAAGCCGACCCGCGCACCCCGATCGACGGCTCCGAAGAGCTCGTGCGGGCGGCCGCCGAGACCGGCGCCGCAATGCACCACTGCCACGTGAACAGCACCTCGCTCCGGCACGTCGACCGCGTTCTCGCCCTCCTCGACCGCAGCCGCGCGGCGGGCTCCCGGGTGACGGTGGAGGCCTACCCATACGGGGCGGGCAGCACCGCCATCGGTGCGTTCTTCCTCGCCCCCGAGAAGCTGCCGGGGCTCGGCATCACGCCGCAGTCCCTCCTCCTCGTCGAGACCGGCGAGCGCATCGCCGACGAGGCTCGGCTGCGCGAACTGCGGGCGACCGACCCCGGCGCCACGTGCATCGTGACCTTCCTCGACGAAGCCGACCCGTTCGATCGCGCCCACCTGCACCGCGCACTCGCGTACCCCGACGCGATCGTCGCTAGCGACGCCATGCCGGTGTCGTGGACCCAGCCGGACGGCTCCGCCCGGTACGAGCAGCGCGACTGGCCCCTGCCGCCCGGCGGGCACACGCACCCCCGCACCGCCGGGACCTTCCTGAAGTCCCTGCGCCTCATGGTGCGCGAGAGCGGGGAATGGACCTGGATGGAGGCGTTCCGCCGCTGCTCCACCCTGCCCGCCCGCGTGCTCGACGAGGTCGCCTCCGGGATGCGGAGGAAGGGCCGGCTCGACGTCGGCGCCGACGCCGACCTCGTCGTGCTCGACCCCGCGAGCGTCACCGATCGCGCCACCTACGCCGACCCGACCCGCCCCTCGCAGGGCGTGCGGCACCTCTTCGTGCACGGCACCGCGGTGGTGCGCGACGGCGACATCGTGCCGGACGCCCTGCCCGGTCGCGCCGTGCGCGGCGATGCATGAGGGACCGGGTCGGGAGCGTGACCTGTTCGTCCGTCCGCACCAAGCAGCGCGGACATCTCGTCCTCCGGCACCAACGGACGGACGGAACGCGCGAATAGTCTCGGCGCATCGCCGTCCCCCTCCCCGCGGACGGCCCACTCGAGGAAGAGGAGCGCACGTGTCAGACCTGAACGAGATCGGCAACCGGGTGCGGGACGAACTCCCCGCGCTGCTCGCCGACGCGCACGTCCCCGCGGCATCCGTCGCGATCCTGTCCGGCGGCGAGATCGTCACCGCCGCCGCCGGCATCCTGAACCGCAACACCGGCGTCGAGGCCGACGAGGACTCGGTCTTCCAGATCGGGTCCATCACCAAGACCTGGACGGCGACCCTCATCATGCAGCTCGTCGACGAGGGACTGCTGGACCTCGACGCCCCGGTGCGGGATGTCGTCCCCGCGTTCGCCATCGCCGACGATGCCGCCGCACGCGTCATCACCCCGCGCCAGCTCCTCAGCCACGTGAGCGGCTTCGAGGGCGACCTGTTCAACGACACCGGAGTGGGCGACGACGCGGTGGAGAAGTACCTCGCGACGATCGCCGACGCCCCGCAGCTCTTCACCCCCGGCGAGCGCTTCTCGTACAACAACGCCGCCTTCGTGGTGCTCGGCCGGATCATCGAGGTGCTCCGCGGGACGACCTTCGACCAGGCGCTGCGCACGCACCTCGCGACCCCGTTGGGGCTGACGCACGTGGCCACCTCGGCCGCGGAGGCGATCATGTTCCGCGCCGCCCTCGGCCACATCCCGACGGAGGACGGCGACGAGCCCGTGCCCGCCCCGGTGTGGAGCCTCGTGCGCTCGAACGCCCCCGCCGGCTCGATGCTCGCGATGACCGCGCGCGACCTGGTGACCTACGCCCGGATGCACCTCGACGGGGGCGTCGCCGCCGACGGCACCCGCGTGCTCTCCGACGCGAGCGTGCAGGCCATGCAGGAGCGCCAGGTCGAGCTTCCCGACCTCGGCCTCATGGGCAATGCGTGGGGCGTCGGCTGGGAGCTCTTCGACTGGGAGGGCGGGCCGGTGATCGGTCACGATGGCGGCACGATCGGCCAGAACGCGTTCCTGCGGATGGTCCCCGGGGCCGGGGTGGCCGTGGCCATCCTCACCAACGGCGGTCATGCCTTCGACGTCTACCAGGCCATCACCTCCCGCGTGCTCGCCGCCCTCGCCGACGTCCGCATGCCCGGGTTGCCCGCGATCCCCGACGCCCCCGCCGAGGTCGACCTCCACCGCATCCTCGGAACCTACTCGTCCTCGGTGTCCGACTCCACCGTGCGGGTCGACGACGACGGCCGCGTCTGGCTGGAGCGCACTATGAAGGGGATCTTCGCCGACCTCGGCCCGGCGCCCGAGCCGGTGGAGCTCGTCGGCTGGGCAGGCGACACCCTCCTCCCCCGCGAAGCGCAGAACGGCATCCACATGCCGCACGCGTTCGTCGGCGACGACGGCACCGGCCGCGCGCTCTACCTGCACACGGGCCGGGCCGACCGCCGGGTGGACGCATGACGATCGCGACGGCGACCGCCCCGCGCCTCGCGGAGGTGTTCGCCGACGCCGGCGCCGTCGGATTCCTGCATGCACGGGAGGTCGGCGTCGGCACCGACGGGCCGGAGGTCGCGGTCGGCGCCGACGAGCCGGTGGTGCTCGCGTCGGTCTTCAAGATCCTCGTGCTCACCGCGTTCGTCCGAGCCGTCGCGGCGGGCGAGCTCGACGAACGGGAACGGACCACCGTCACCGCCCGGTACCGGATCGGCGGCGTCGGCACGGCCGGGTTCGCCGACGACACCGAGGTGAGCTGGCGCGACCTCGCCCTGAACATGATGTCGATGAGCGACAACGCCGCCACCGACGTCCTCTTCCATCGCCTGGGGGCCGCCGCCGTCGACCGGGTGATCGCCGACCTCGGCCTGGAGCACACGCATCTCGTCGGCTGCTGCGAGGACCTGTTCGCCTCGATCGTCGCCGACCTCGGCGGCACCCCCGACAGCGACCTGGACGCCCTGCTGGAGGGCGCGACGCCGGACCGGGTGCTCGCGCTCGACGCCCTCGCCCCGGAACGGACCACCCGCTCCACCCCGCGTGAGATCACGACCCTCCTGAACGCCCTCTGGACCGACACCGCGGCACCCGCCTCCGCCTGCCGCCAGGCGCGCGACATCATGGCCCGGCAGATCTGGCCGCACCGCCTGGCGTCCGCCTTCCCCTCCGAGGTGCGGATCGCCGCGAAGACCGGCACGCTCCCCACCTGGCGCAACGAGGCCGGGGTGGTGACCTACCCGGACGGCCGCCGGTTCGCCGTCGCCGTGTTCACCCGCGCCGCCTCCCTCGCCGAGCGGCAGCCGCGGGTCGACGCCGCCATCGGCGCCGCCGCCTCCCTCGCCGTCGAGCACCTGCGCGCGGCGACACCGGGCAGGGGCCCCGGCTCCTGACCCGCGTGCCCCGACGCACGCACGCATGTCTCACACCACCCTCGCACGAACACACCATCGCTCGCACGACCGCACCATCCACCGCACCATCTCTCGCACGACCGCACCATCCACTGCACGACCGCACCATCGCTTGCACCACCGCACCATCGCTCGCACGACCCGATCCGCACCGCCCGAACACCGCTGGAGGCTCCTGATGCGTTCCCGTACCCCGCTGCTCGCCCTGCTCGGCGCCACGGCGCTCGCCCTGACATCGTGCGCCGGGGGCGCCGCTCCCGGCGGCGACGCGCCGGACGGCGTGCTCGCCGACGGCAAGACGTTCACCTCGGTCATCTCGACCGACCCGGGCAGCCTCGACCCGTTCGTGACCGTGATGTCGGTCGCCCGCTCGGTCGACCGCTTCCTCTACGCCCGCCTCGTCGAGGTGCTCGACGACGGCAGCGTCGTCTCCGGGCTCGCCGAGGAATGGGACGCCGACACCACCACCGCGACCTTCACCCTGCGCGACGGCCTCACCTGCGAGGACGGCACGCCGCTGACCGCGACCGACGTGGCCGCGAACATCACCCACATCGGCGACCCGGCGAACGGCTCCCCCCTCGTGGGCCTCCAGGTGCAGCCCGGCACGTCCGCGGTCGGAGACGATGCGGCCCGCACGGTCACCGTCACCAGCGGCCGCCCCGACTCGTTCCTGCTGGAGAACGTCGGCAGCATCTCGATCGTCTGCGGCACCGTGATCGACGACCCGGACGCGCTGGCCAAGGGCGAGGGCGCGACCGGCATGTTCACCATGACCGAGATCGTGCCCAACAGTCAGTACACGCTCACCCGCCGCGACGACTTCACCTGGGGGCCCGGGGACTGGGATCCCGAGCAGAAGGGCCTCCCCGACACCGTCGTCTTCCGCGTGATCCCGAATGAGACCACCGCGGCCAACCTCCTGCTCTCCGGCGAGGTCAATGCCGCGCTCGTGATCGGCCCGGACAGCACCCGCATGGAGGAGGCCGGGCTCTTCCACACCGACGTCCAGACCCCCGGCGGCTCCTTCACCTTCAACCAGGCCGAGGGCCGTCCGACCGCCGACCAGGCCGTCCGCACCGCGCTCATGCAGGCGGTGGACCTCGAGCAGATGCGGCAGGTCATCGGCAGCGGGAAGGCCACCGTCCCCACCGGACTCGTCACCGTCTCGCCGAACCCCTGCCGGGCCGACACCGTCGACGGGCACCTGCCGGAACTCGACGTCGACGCGGCGGCCGCCGCCCTCGACGACGCCGGCTGGACCGCCGGCTCCGACGGCGTCCGCGCCAAGGACGGGGAACGACTCGCGCTGAAGATGGTCTACGCCTCCCAGCTCGGGGACGCCGGCAACGCGGCCGCCGAACTCGCCCAGTCCGCCTGGAAGGACCTCGGCGTCGACATCACCGTCACCGCCGTGGACTCCCCCACCCTCAGCGAGGTGCTGTTCTCGACCGGCGACTGGGACATCTCGGCCGCTCCGCTCACGGTCTCCCTGCCGAGCATGCTCGTGCCGTTCTACTCGGGCCCGACCCCGCCCGCGGGCACCAACTTCGCCGGCATCGACAACCCCGACTACACCGCCGCGGTCACCGCCGCCTCGCAGAAGGCCGGCAACGAGGGCTGCGACGACTGGAGCGCGGCGGAGGTCGCCCTCTTCGAGACGACCAGCGTCGTGCCCTACGCGAACATCGTGCGCTCGACCTTCGCCCACAAGGCGGAGTTCACCGAGAACGACGGCATCGACCCGACGTCGATCCGGATGTTCGAGTAACGGAGGCAGCCGATGGCCAGCACCACCGCCACGCAGGCGATCCTGATCAGATCGGCCCGGAAGGACAACCCCTGGGTGTCGTTCCTCCTCCGCCGCGGCGGACAGTTCGTCCTCTCGGTGTGGGTGCTGGTCACGGCGGCCTTCCTCATGATCCACCTCGTCCCGGGCGACCCCGTCCGGGCCGCTCTCGGGATGAACGCCCCGGCGGAGCTCGTGGAGTCCCGACGCGCCGCGCTCGGACTCGACCAGCCGCTGCTCGTGCAGTACTTCCGGTACATCGGCGGGCTCTTCACCGGCGACATGGGAACGTCGATGATCACGAGCCAGCCCGTCTCCGAGCTGATCGCGACCCGGCTCCCCGCCACGCTCCAGCTCGCGCTGCTCGCGGTGCTGCTGGTGCTGCTGGTGTCGGTGCCGCTGGGTGTCACCATGGCCGTCGCCACCCGCGGCGGCCGCCGGCGCGGCCTCGAACTGGGCTTCGCCACCGTCACGGTGATCCTCGCCGCGATCCCCGAGTTCCTCCTCGCGGTGGGCCTCGTCTACGTCTTCGCGGTCTCCCTCGGCTGGTTCCCCGTCGCGGGCAACACCGCCCCGTTCGCCCTCGTGCTCCCCGTGCTCGCGCTCGCGGTCGGACCGATCGCGGTCTTCTCCCGGATCATCCGGGTCGAGGTGCTCTCGGTGCTCGGACAGGACTTCATCCGCACCGCCCGTGCCAAGCGGCTCGCGCCGCGTCGCATCTACGCCCGGCACGCCGTCCCCAACGCCATGACGGCCACCCTCACCCTCACCGGTCTGCTGCTGACGGGCATGGTCGCCGGCACCGTCCTCGTGGAGAACGTCTTCGCGTGGCCGGGCCTGGGCACCATGATCGTGCAGTCCATCCTGACCAAGGACTACTCCGTCGTGCAGGGCATCGTGCTCGTGTACGGCATCGGCGTCCTGCTGGTGAACCTCGTCATCGACGTGGTGCTCGCCCTCCTCGATCCGCGCTCGACCATCAGGGAGGCATGATGACGAACACCCGACGCGCCTGGGGGGCGATCGTCCGTTCCCCGCTCGGCGCCACCGCCCTCACCCTCATGACCCTCGTCGCGCTCACCGCGATCCTCGGACCGGTCATCTGGGGGACGCAGGCCGAACAGGTCGACCCGACCGCCATCACGCAGGGACCGAGCGCCGCCCATCTGCTCGGCACCGACACGCTCGGCCGCGACGTGCTCGCCCGCGTGCTCGTCGCCACGCGCCTCTCCGTGGTCCTTGCCGTCATCGCCGTCCTCATCGGCGTGATCGCCGGGGCGCTGCTCGGCATGGCCCCCTCCGTCCTCCCCCGCTGGGCCGGGCGCCCCATCGCGGGATTCGTCAACATCGCCGTCGCCTTCCCCGGTCTGCTGCTCGCCCTGTTCTTCGCCGTGATCTTCGGCGTCGGCACCACCGGATCGGTCCTCGCGATCGGCTTCGCGATGGCGCCGCAGTTCGCCCGCCTGACGCAGACGCTGTCGGCCGCGATCGCGGGACGCGACTTCATCGCCGCCGCCCAGGTCGCGGGAGTGTCGCGGTTCCGCATCCTGTTCCGCCACATCCTGCCGAACATCGGCGAGCCGCTGATCGTCAACGCCACCGTCGCCGCCGGCTCCGCGCTCCTCGCATTCGCGGGGCTGTCGTTCCTCGGACTCGGCGTCCAGGTGCCCGAATACGACTGGGGCCGCCTGCTCGGGGAGGGCCTCAACCGCATCTACCTCAATCCCGCCGCGGCCCTCGGTCCCGCGGTGGCCGTGATCATCGCCGGCCTCGCCTTCAACCTCCTGGGCGAGACCGCGGCCGCGGCGCTCGGCGGACGCTCGGGTCGCCGCCGCCGGCGGCTTCCCGCGGTCGCGCAGTCCGCGCCGCGCGAGACCGACACCGTGCCCGCGCAGGTCGGCGGCGACGACGTGGTGCTCCTTGTCGACGACCTGCGCGTCTCCTTCCCCACCGCCGACGGCTGGGTCACCCCCGTCCGCGGGGTGTCCTTCAGCGTCGGCCGCGGGGAGGCGATCGGGGTGGTCGGCGAATCCGGCTCCGGGAAGAGCCTCACCGCACTCGCCGTCGCCCGCCTCATCGAACAGCCGGGACACGTGTCCGCGGCCCGGCTCGACTTCTGCGGCGTCCCGGTGCTCACCACCGCGGAGCGCGCCCTGCGACCGCTGCTGGGCACCTCGTTGGCGATGGTGTTCCAGGACCCCATGACCTCGTTCAACCCGACGCGCCGCATCGGCTCGCAGCTCGCCGAGGCCGCCTCCGAGCATCAGGACATCACCCGCCGCGCCGCCATGGAGCGGGCGGTCGAACGTCTGCAGTCCGTGCGGGTGCCCGCCGCGGCCCGGCGCGCCCACCAGTACCCGCACGAGTTCTCCGGCGGCATGCGCCAGCGCGCCATGATCGCGATGGGGCTGATGAACCACCCGCGCCTCATCATCGCGGACGAGCCGACGACGGCCCTCGACGTCACGGTGCAGCGACAGGTGCTGCAGCTGCTGGCCGGAGTCCGGCGCGACACCGACGCGGCGATCCTCCTCATCAGCCACGACATCGCCGTGGTCTCCCAGACCTGTGACCGCGTGCTCGTGATGTACGCCGGCCGCATCGTCGAGGACCTCCCCGCCGCCGACCTGCACACGGCCGCGCGGCACCCGTACACCCGGGCCCTGCTGGAGGTCGTCCCGGAGCTGGACACCGACCGGAGCGTCCCGCTGCGGACGATCCCCGGGCGCCCGCCGGCACCGGGCGCGTTCCCCGCCGGTTGCGCCTACGCCGACCGCTGCCCGCTCGCGACCGACGTCTGCCGCGAGAAGGACCCCGCGCTCGTCGCCGACGACGCCGGCCGCCGGGTCGCGTGCTGGCACCCGGTGACCGCGACCACCGCATCGCAGCGCGAAGAGGAGGCCGTCCGATGAGCGAACTGCGCTTCGACCACGTGAGCGTGCGCTACGGCTCGCACCGTTCCGGACTCACCGCCGTGGACGACGCGACGCTGACCGTGCCCTCCGGTTCCGTCGTCGGCCTGGTCGGCGAATCCGGCTCGGGCAAGTCGACCCTCGCGCGCGCCGCCATCGGCCTCGCACCGATCAGCGAGGGCGCCATCACGCTCGACGGCGTGGACGTGCGCTCCTTCCGTCGCCGTCGTCCCATCCAGATGGTGTTCCAGGACCCGTTCTCCTCGCTCGACCCGCGGATGACGATCGGCGAGTCGATCGCCGAGGCGCTGCCCCGCGACCTCCGAGGGGGCCGGGCCCGCCGCGCCGAGGTCGCCCGGCTGCTCGATCTCGTGAGCCTCGACGCCGACCGGGCCGAGGCCCTCCCCGCCGCCCTCTCCGGAGGACAACGGCAGCGGATCGCCCTCGCCCGGGCGCTCGCCGCCCGTCCCGAGGTCGTCATCGCCGACGAGATCACGTCCGCGCTGGACGTGTCCGTGCAGGGGTCCGTGCTGAACCTCGTCCGGGACCTCCGGGCCGAGCTCGACCTCACGATGCTCTTCATCTCCCACAACCTCTCCGTCGTGCGCTACCTCAGCGACCACATCGCCGTGATGTACCTCGGCCGGATCGTCGAGGTCGGCCCCACCGCGCAGGTGCTCGCCGACCCGCAGCACCCCTACACGCGCGAGCTGCTGCAGGCCGCCCCCACCCGCCACGGCGACCTGCTGGCGGTCGACCCGCTCGCCCCGATCGCCGTGGAGCCCGCCGACCCGCACGCGCCGCCCGCCGGGTGCCGCTTCCACCCGCGGTGCCCCATCGGCCCCGTCTCCCGCCCCGACCGGCAGATCTGCGTGCAGACGGAGCCCGCCCGTCCCACGGGTCCGATCGGTGCGGCCTGCCACTTCGCCGGATCTGTGCCGCCGCCCCAAAGCGCGGTCCTGCTTTCGGTCGCCGCCACAACACCGGCAGCGCCCGCAGCCGACACGCTGAACTGACCATCGGATTGGAGTCCTCATGACCCACGTCACCGTCGACGACCTGCTCGCCCTCCGCACCCCGGAGCAACCGGCGCTCTCCCCCGATGGCAGTCGCATCGTGTACGCGCTGCGCGGCAACGACCGGGAGGAAGACCGCGAGACCCGCGCGCTGTGGCAGGTGCCGGCCGCCGGCGGCACCCCGGTGCCCCTCACCCAGGGCTCGGCCGACTCCACGCCGGTGTGGAGTCCGGACGGTACGCAGCTCGCCTTCCTCCGCGCCGAGGACGGCCCGGCGCAGGTGTGGCTCCTCCCCGCGTCCGGCGGCGAGGCGCGCGCACTCACGAGCCTGCCGTTGGGAGCGGGCGCGCCCGCGTGGAGCCCCGACGGCACCCGCCTGGCCTTCACCGCCCCCGTGGACACCGCGGCGCTCCCCGGTGACGACACGGCGACGATCCTCGCCCGCCGCTCGGCGCCCACCGCGACGGACCGGCTCGGCTACAAGGCCGACGGGGCCGGTGTGCTGGGCACGCTCGTGCAGCAGCTCCACGTCGTGGACGTCGACTCCGGCGCCGTCACGGTCCTCACCCGAGGGCGTGCCCACGCCTCCGACCCGTTCTGGTCGCCGGACGGCACCCGCCTCGCGTTCTCCACTGCCGACGAGGACGACGCCGACCTCACGATGCGCATCCCCGTGTTCGTCGCCTCCGCGACCGACCCGAACCGCGCCCCCGTGCGCGTGAGCCCGCCGGACGTGCAGGCCGCCGCCGTCGGATGGACGCCGGACGGCGCGCAGGTGATCGCGGCGGGACGCCTGGACACGGAGGTCGGGAACGCCGACCTGCTGCTGTTCCCCGCGGACGGCGGCGGCGCACCGCGGAACCTCACCGCGGCGGCGGACCGGAACGTCATGCCCGGCGGCCCCGGCTATCCCGGCGGCATGCCGCAGTTCGCCGCGGACGGACGGCTCGTCTTCTGCCTCCGCGACAACGGCTCCTCGCACGTGTACGCCGTCTCCCTCGACGGTGGCGCCCCCGAGCCGCTGCTCGCCGGGACGGCGAACGTCTCGGGGCTGTCCGTCGCCGGCAGCACCGCGGCCGTCGTGCTCGCCACCCCCGACTCCTTCGGCGACGTCGCGGTGCTCGACCTCACGGACGGCACGACCGCGGTGCGCACGGAGTACGGCACCCCCGAGCTCGCCCTCCTCCCCGCCGAGGAGCGCCGGTTCACGATCTCGGACGGCACCGTCGTCACAGGCTGGCTGCGGCGCGACCCCGCCGCCGAGGGGCCGCTGCCGCTGCTGCTCGACGTGCACGGCGGCCCGCACAACGCCTGGAACGGCGCCGCGGACCTCATCCACCCGTACCACCAGATCCTCGCGCAGCGCGGCTGGGCGATCCTCACCCTCAACCCCCGCGGCAGCGACGGGTACGGCGACGCGTTCTTCTCCGCGGTCTCCGGCGGCTGGGGCGTCAGCGACGCCAAGGACTTCCTGGAGCCGATCGACGAGCTGGTCGCCGAGGGCGTCGCCGACCCGGCGCGCCTGGCGGTGACCGGCTACAGCTACGGCGGGTTCATGACCTGCTTCCTCACCTCGCGCGACGACCGCTTCGCGGCCGCGGTCGCCGGCGGCGTCGTCACGGACCTGCTCTCGATGGGCGGCACGTCCGACTACGGCCACTATCTCTCCGCCAAGGAGAACGGCGGGCTCCCCTGGCGCGACCGGGAGAAGCTCGCCGCCCAGTCCCCCTACACGCACGTGGACCGCGTGCAGACGCCGACGCTGATCCTGCAGGGCGCCGCGGACGACCGCTGCCCCGTCGGTCAGGCGGAGCAGTGGTTCACGGCGCTGCGCGAGCGCGGCGTCCCCACCCGCATGGTGCTCTACCCGGGAGGGTCGCACCTGTTCCTCCTGTCGGGGCCGCCCTCGCATCGGGCCGACTACTCCCAGCGGGTGATCGACTGGGTCGAGCAGTACGCGCCCGCCGCCGGAAAGCCCATCCGACCGCGGCTGGACGCCCGGCACTGGCAGCAGCGGCTGAGCGCGCTGGCCGCCGCGCACAAGGTGCCCGGCGCGACGCTGGGCATCCTCCGCCTGGGCGAGGAGCCGGTGTACGCCCACCACGGCATCCTCAACGTGCGCACCGGCATCGAGACGACCGACGACTCGCTGTTCCAGATCGGATCGATGGGCAAGGTGTGGACCGCCTCCGCGCTCATGCGCCTCGTCGACCAGGGCCGGCTCGACCTCGACACCCCGATCGTCGAGTACGTGCCGGAGTTCGCCTCCTCGGACCCGGAGGTCACCCGCACCGTCACGATGCGGCACCTGCTCAGTCACACCAGCGGCATCGACGGCGACGTGTTCACCGACACCGGCCGCGGCGACGACACCCTGGAGAAGTACGTCGCCCACCTGGACGGCGTCGCACAGAACCACCCCCTCGGGGCCACGATGTCGTACTGCAACGCGGGCTTCGTCCTCGCCGGTCGGGTGATGGAGAAGATCACCGGCACGACGTGGGACCAGGCCATGCGCGACCTGCTCTACGAACCGCTCGGCCTCACCCACTCCTGCACGCTGCCGGAGGAGGCGGTCATGTTCCGCACCGCCACCGGGCATACGGAGATCGGCGACGACGGCCCCGTGCTCGCCCCGGCATGGATGCTGCCGCGGTCGATGGGGCCGGCCGGGCTCATCAACTCCACGACGGCCGACGTGCTCGCCTTCGCCCGCATGCACCTCGAGAACGGCCTCGCCGCCGACGGCACGCGGGTGCTGTCGGAGGAGAGCGTGCGCCGCATGCAGCAGCACGAGGTGGACGTGCCCGACCCGTACTCCCTCGGTGACAGCTGGGGCATCGGCTGGATCCTCTTCGACTGGGACGGGCGCAAGCTCATCGGCCACGACGGCAACACGATCGGGCAGTCGTCGTTCCTGCGGATCCTCCTCGACGAGCAGATCGCGGTCACGCTGCTGACGAACGGCGGCAACACCCGTGACCTGTACGACGAGCTGTTCGACGAGATCTTCGCGGAGCTCGCCGCCCTCCACCTGCCCGCCGGCCTCACCCCGCCCGCGGAACCGTACGTCGACGACTTCTCGGCGTTCGAGGGCGTGTACGACCGGTCCGGCGTCCGCACCGAGATCTTCCGGGACGGCGACGGCCTCCGCATGCGCACCACGCTCAACGGACCGCTGGCGGCGCTGCTGCCCGATCCGGTGGAGGAGCACGCCCTCGTCCCCGTGCGCCGCAACGAGTTCGTGATGCGCGCCGAGGGCGAGCAGGCGTGGCATCCCGTCGTCTTCTACTCCCTGCCCACCGGCGAGCAGTACCTGCACCACGGCGTCCGCGCCGCACCGAAGGTGTCGTGATGCCGGTGCAGGCGGCCCCGGAGCTCGCGGTGGTCCTGGCCGACATCGAGCGCCTCGTGGCCTGCGAGTCGCCCTCCGACGACCGCGCCGCGGTGGCCCGGAGCGCCGACGCCGTGGCCGCCCTCGGCGAACGTCTCCTGGGGGTCGCCCCCGAGCGGGTCGTGATCGACGGACGCACCCACCTGCGGTGGCGTCTCGGCGACGGACCGGCCGCGGTGCTGGTGCTCGGGCACCACGACACCGTCTGGCCGATCGGCACCCTCGGACGGCTGCCGTCCGGGGTCGGGGACGGTGTGCTGCGCGGCCCGGGCTGCTTCGACATGAAGACCGGTGTGGTGATGGCGCTGCACGCCGTCGCCGCCCTCCCCGACCGTGCCGGGGTGACCATCCTCCTCACGGGCGACGAGGAGCTCGGTTCGCCGAGCTCGCGACAGCTCATCGAGGACGAGGCGCGGGGCTGCCGTGCGGCCTTCGTGCTCGAGGCGGCCGCCGACGGCGGGCATCTCAAGACCGCCCGCAAGGGCGTCTCCCTCTACCGCGTGCATGTCTCGGGACGAGCGGCGCATGCGGGGCTGGAGCCGGAGCGGGGCGTGAACGCGGCGGTGGAGGCGGCGCAGCTGCTCCTCGCGGTCGCCGCGCTCGACGACCCCGGCCGGGGCACGAGCGTCACCCCGACCCTGCTGACGGCCGGGACCACGACGAACACGGTGCCCGCCGCGGCGGAGTTCGCGGTGGACGTGCGGGCGTGGACCGTCGCGGAGCAGCAGCGCGTGGACGCCGCGCTGCACGCGCTGACCCCCCGGCGGGACGGCGCCACCGTCCGGATCGAGGGCGGCCCGAACCGGCCCCCGCTCGAGGCGGCCCTCTCGGCGGAGCTGTTCGCCCGGGCCTCCGCGATCGCCGCGAGCGCGGGTCTGACCCCGTTCGACGGGGTGGCGGTCGGCGGCGCCTCGGACGGCAACTTCACCGCCGGCATCGGCGTGCCGACCCTCGACGGCCTCGGCGCCGTGGGCGGCGGCGCGCATGCCGACGACGAGCACGTACTGGTCGCGTTGATCCCGGAGCGCCTGCTGCTCCTGGAACGGCTGCTGCAGGAGCAGCTGGCCGCCGCGACGCCGGGGGAAGGACGATGACCATGGCGGATGCCGACACCGGCACAGGCGCCGGCACGGGTACGGGTACGGGTGGCGTGAGTGCTGCTGCGGTGAGCGCTGCTGCGGTGAGCGCCACGCGGGCTGCTGCCGCGGCGGGCGTCTCGATCCGGCTCCTCGATGACGTCGACGACTTCACGCGGGTCTCGGAGCTGTTCCAGAGCATCTGGACGAAGCAGGGCGAGGCGTCGCCCGTGAACGTCGAGACGCTGCGCGCGCTGTCCAAGGCGGGCAGCTACGTCGGCGGGGCCTTCGACGGCACGGAGCTCGTGGGCGCCTGCTTCGGGTTCTTCGCCTCGCCCGGCCGCCGCGCGCTGCACAGCCACATCGCCGGCGTGTCGGGACGGATGCGGGGACGCAGCGTCGGATTCGCGCTCAAGGTGCATCAGCGCGCCTGGGCGCTCGCGGAGGGGCTCGACGAGATCTCCTGGACGTTCGACCCGCTCATCAGCCGGAACGCGCATTTCAACCTCGTGAAGCTCGCGGCGGAGCCGACCTCGTACCACCGCAACTTCTACGGGCACATGGCCGACGCCCTCAACGGCGCGGACGACACCGACCGGATGCTCGTCACCTGGTCGCTGCGCGACCCGCGGGTCGTCGCGGCCAGCGACGGCACCCCGTGTCCTCCGGATCCCGCCGCGCGCGACGCGGTGCCGCTGCTGTCCGTGGGCGACGACCTCTCCCCGCAGCTGACCCCCACCGATGCGCGACGGGTGCGGGTCGCCCTCCCCCGCGACATCGAGGCGCTGCGGATCAGCGACCCGGACCGTGCGACCCGGTGGCGGCTCGCCCTCCGGGAAACGCTCGGCGACCTCCTGGACGCCCGGGGGCGCGTGCTCTCGTTCGACCGCTCGGGGGCCTACACCATCGACAGAGGAGAACAGGGATGAAGCTCACCGGGTTCGAACTGCGCGTGATCGAGATGCCGCTGGTGTCGCCGTTCCGCACGTCGTTCGGCGTCCAGACCGTGCGGGAGGCGGTGATCGTGCGGGCCGTGTCCGACGAGGCGGAGGGCTGGGGCGAGGGCGTCGCGATGAACGACCCGCTCTACTCGTCCGAGTACGTCGAGGCCAGCGTCGACGTCATCACCCGCTTCCTCCTCCCCGCCCTCGCCCGGGTCCCCGACCTGGACGCGGCCGGGGTCGCTCCCGCCCTCGCGCCGTTCAAGGGTCACCGGATGTCGAAGGCCGCGGTCGAGCTCGCGGTGCTCGACGCCGAGCTGCGCGCGCGGGGCGTGCCGTTGTCCCGGGAGCTCGGGGCGGTCAGGGACCGCGTCGAGTGCGGGGTGTCGGTGGGCATCATGGACTCGATCCCCGCGCTGCTGGACGCCGTGGCCGGATACCTCGACGAGGGCTACGTGCGCATCAAGCTGAAGATCGAGCCGGGGTGGGACATCGAGCCCGTGCGCGCGGTGCGCGAGCGCTTCGGCGACGACGTCCTGCTGCAGGTCGACGCGAACACCGCGTACCACCGCGGCGACGCCCGTCACCTCGCCCGCCTCGACCCGTTCGACCTGCTCCTCATCGAGCAGCCCCTGGACGAGGAGGATCTGCTCGGGCACGCCCAGCTCGCGAAGAGCATGACGACGCCGATCTGCCTCGATGAGTCGATCGTCTCGGCGCGGGCCGCTGCCGACGCCATCGCCCTCGGCGCGTGCTCGATCGTGAACATCAAGCCGGGTCGGGTCGGCGGCTACCTCGAGGCCCGCCGCATCCACGACGTGTGCGCGGCGAACGACATCCCGGTGTGGTGCGGAGGCATGCTCGAGACCGGAATCGGACGAGCAGCGAACGTGGCACTCGCGGCACTCCCCGGGTTCACCCTCCCCGGGGACACGTCCGGCTCCGGCCGGTACTACGCGCGCGACATCACCGACCCGTTCGTCGTCGAAGACGGCACGCTCGCCGTCCCGACCGGGCCGGGGATCGGCGTGACCCCGCACCCCGACGCGCTGGACGCCGTCACCGTGCGCACGGAGTGGATCACGTTCTAGCCCCGGCGCGACGACCGCGGATCTGTTCGCGCCGACGAAGAGTCGCTACTCTTTCGTCGTGCCCCACAGATCCGCGGCCGGTGCACGGCCCCTAGCCTGGGCCTCGTGCTCATGTCCGTGACGACACGTCCGCGTGCCAGCCTCGGCCGCGTGATCGAAGACCTCGGCACCACGCTGCTCGAGGTCGTCAGCGGTGCCGTCGATGACGACGCCGTGATCGAGACCGTCGTCATCCACGACGTCCTCGACGACGCGATGCCGATGCGCGGGGCGCTCGTGCTGGGCGTCGGGCTGAGCGACCCGCACGAGGTCGCTCAGCTGCGGGAGACGCTGGGTCGCCAGGGAGCCGCCGCCCTCGTCCTCCGGGCCCCTGTCCGCACCGACCCCGTGCTCCGGGAGGCCGCCACCGCGGCCGGCGTCCCCGTGCTCGCGCTCACCCGTGGCGCGTCGTGGGCGCAGCTGACCGCGATGCTGCGGTCGCTCATCGCGGAGGGCGACGTCGGCGATCAGGCGGCCACGACCCTCGGCGGCATGCCGTCCGGCGACCTGTTCGCGCTCGCCAACGCGATCGCCACCCTCCTCAACGCCCCGGTCACGATCGAGGACCGCAGCTCCCGGGTGGTGGCGTTCTCGGGCCGTCAGGACGAGGCCGACCCCGCGCGCATCGAGACCGTCCTCGGCCGCCAGGTGCCGGAGCGGTTCGCGCGGCAGCTCGAGGAGCGGGGCGTGTTCCAGGAGCTCTACCGCAGTGAGGATCCCATCCACGTCGGCCCCGTGGAGACCACCGATGGTCTGCCGTCGTACCCGCGGGTGGCCCTCGCCGTCCGCGCCGGCGACGAGATCCTCGGATCGATCTGGGCCGCCGTGCAGGAGCCGCTCGCTCCGGACCGGGCCCGTGCCCTCAAGGACTCCGCGGGGCTGGTCGCCCTGCACATGCTGCGGCTGCGCGCGGGAGCGGATGTGGAGCGCCGGCTCCGCGCCGACCTCCTCGCCACGATCCTGGAAGGCGGCCCCGGCGCGGCGGACGCCGTCTCCCGCCTGCGCCTGGACGACCACCGCTGCGTCGTCCTCGCCCTGTCCGCGGTCGAGGAGCCGGACGACGACCCGTCGGCGGGGGCGCGCAGCATCGCCGAGCGCCACCGCGTCGCCGACGCCTTCGCCGTGCACCTCGGCGCCGTGTATCTGCGGTCGGCGGTCGCCCCGATCGGCGACACCGTCTACGCCGTCGTCGCCCTGCGCCCCGAGACCGGGGAGGCGGAGGACACCGCGAGCGATGCGGACGCGCGGGCCGCACGGGTGGCGACCGACTTCCTCGGGCGGCTCGGCGCCGCCGGGGACATCCGGGTCGGCGTCGGCACCGTGGCGCACGATGCGGCGGGGATCCCCTCCTCCCGGGCGAACGCCGACCGCGCGCTGCGCGTGGTGCGCCAGGCCTCGTCCGCGGAGCCCGTCGCCCTGTTCACGGCCGTCCAGATGGAGGCACTCCTCGTCGAGCTGGGCGACCTGGTCCGCGCCCGAGGCGACCAGCCGACCGGGCCCGTCGCCCGCCTGCTCGCCCAGGACCGGGAGCGCGGGACGCACCTCGTGGAGACCCTGCGTGCCTGGCTGGACGCCTTCGGGGACGTCGCGGAGGCCTCCGCCCGCGTCTACACGCACCCGAACACGTTCCGCTACCGGCTGCGGCGGCTGGCCGAGATCGGGGGGATCGACCTCTCCGACCCCGACGCCCGCTTCTCCGCGATGGTGCAGCTGCGGCTGCTCGCACCGGAATCCTGAGGACGCCGCCCGGTGCTCGGCGCCCGGAGCCCGCCCGCCCGGGCGCGGACCCGGGCGGGGCGGCCGGAGGGCTCGTGGCCCCGTCGCCGTTCGTCCTCCCGCGCGGCTCGTGACCGGCGGTGGGGACGCCGTGGGTATCCGCTCGTGACCGACACCCTGCGTATGTGACAATCAGTTGAACAGACGACGGTCGATCAGACCAGAGCTTCACTTCCCATTGATCGATCTGACCAATCCGCCCTCGGCGGAGAAGGCGACGGTGAACGATATGGCCACTCTCCTCGACGCGACCGACCGGCGCATCCTCGCCGTGCTCGACACCGACCCGCGCCGGCCGGTCGCGCTCATCGCGCAGGACCTCGGCCTCGCCCGCGGCACCGTGCACGCGCGCCTCGAGCGCCTGGAGAACAGCGGGCAGCTCCGACCCCACAGCGCGCGGGTGCTTCCGGCGGCGCTCGGCCGCGGGGTCGCCGCGTCGATCCTCGTCGAGCTCGACCAGCACCAGATCACCGCGGCGATCGACGCCCTCAGCCGCATCCCGGAGGTGCTGGAGTGCTTCGCGCCCGCCGGGGACACCGACCTGCTGCTGCGGGTCGTGGCCACCAGCCCCGACGACCTCTACCGGGTCGCGGAGGTCGTGCGCCTCTGCCCCGGGATCCTGCGG
Organism: Microbacterium sp. BLY; assembly: GCF_017939615.1. Classification (NCBI taxonomy): domain Bacteria; kingdom Bacillati; phylum Actinomycetota; class Actinomycetes; order Micrococcales; family Microbacteriaceae; genus Microbacterium; species Microbacterium sp. BLY. Next base: position 94,615 of record NZ_JAGKSR010000002.1, on the reverse strand, counting down.
ACGTCGACCAGCCTGTTCCTGCGCGAGGTGATCCCGTATCGGGTCAGCGCGCTCCTCCACGCGGACTGACGCACCGGCGGTGTGACAGGGACGGCGGTGTCAGCCGATGATGCGCGCCCCGGGCACCGCACCGTGCACGTGCAGCGGGTCGAGGCCCTCGTCGCGGAGGGTCGTCTGCACCGACTGCGCGGTCTCGGGGTCGGCGCAGAGCAGCGCCACCGTCGGACCCGACCCCGAGACGAGACCGTGCAGCGCCCCGGCGGCGACCCCGCGCTCGATGGTCGCCGCGAGATCGGGACGCAGATCCAGCGCCGCCGCCTGCAGATCGTTGTGCAGGGCGTCGGCCAGCTGCCAGGCGTCGCCCGTCCGCAGCGCCTGCAGCACCGGGATCGGCACGTCGAGCGACAGCGGCGGATCGTCGGCCAGCGCCCCCTCCTCCTCGCGCAGCTCGTCGAGGCGGCCGTACACGGCGGGGGTGGAGAGCCCCTCGTCGCTGGTCACGAGGAGCCAATCGAAACGCCCACGCGCGAGAGCCGGATTGAGCTGATCCCCCCGCCCGGTGCCGACGGCCGTGCCCCCGTGGAGGGCGAACGGCACATCGGCGCCCAGCCGCGCCGCGAGGTCGTGCAGTCGAGCGGCCGGGAGACCCGTTCCCCACAGCGCGTCGCACGCCACGAGCGCCGCGGCGGCATCCGCCGACCCGCCGCCCATGCCGCCGGCGACCGGGACGCTCTTGCGGATCTGCAGCGCGACCCCGCCGGGATGATCGGTCGCCGTCGCCAGCAGCTTGGCGGCGCGCATCGCGAGGTTGCGGTCGTCCAGCGGCACCGAGCCGTCGTCCTCGACCCCTGTCACCGTGACCGAGAAGTCGTCGGCCTCCCGGGCGATCACGTCCTCGTACAGCGAGACGGCCTGGAAGACCGTCGCCAGGGCGTGGTACCCGTCGTCGTGGCGCCCGCCGACCCCGAGGTAGACGTTGATCTTCCCCGGGGCGCGCACGTGCACGGACCCGGAGGACGCGGCGAGGCTCATCAGCGGGTCACAGGTCCGAGGACGTCGCCCACAGGTTCACGTCGATGGCCCCGGCGAGCTCGTCGATCCGGCGGAGCTCCTCGTCCGTGAAGGCGGGGCCGTCGAGCGCCGCGAGGTTCTCGTCGAGCTGTTCCGTCCGCGACGCGCCGATCAGCGCCGAGGCGACGACCGGGGTGCGCAGCGTCCACTGCAGCGCGAGCTGCGCGAGCGACTGGCCGCGACCCTGCGCGACCTCGTTCAGCGCGCGGAGCGTCTGGACGGCGTCGTCGGTCAGCTTGCCCTTCGGCAGCGAACCGCGCTGCTGCGCCCGCTCCGCCGTGCCGTCGCCGAGGTACTTGTCGGTGAGGAGGCCCTGGGCGAGCGGGGTGAAGGCGATGGCGCCGAGGCCCGACTCCTCCAGCGTCTGGGTGAGGCCGTCCTCGATCCAGCGGTTGAGGATCGAGTACGCGGGCTGATGGATGACCAGGGGCGTGCCCAGCTCCTTCGCGACCGCGACGGCCTCGGCCGTGCGCTCCGCGCTGTACGAGGAGATGCCGACGTACAGCGCCTTGCCCTGGCGCACCAGGGTGTCGAGCGCGCCGACGGTCTCCGCGATCGGGGTGACCGGGTCGACCCGGTGCGAGTAGAAGATGTCGACGTAGTCCAGCCCCATGCGGGTGAGGGACTGCTCGGCGCTGGCGAGGATGTACTTCCGGCTCGCGTAGTCGCCGTACGGGCCGGGCCACATGTCCCACCCGGCCTTCGACGAGATGATCAGCTCGTCGCGGTACGGACGCAGGTCCTCCGCGAAGATGCGCCCGAAGTTCTTCTCGGCCGAGCCGTACGGCGGGCCGTAGTTGTTGGCGAGGTCGAAGTGCGTGATCCCGTTGTCGAACGCGTGGCGCAGGAGCGCCCGCTGGTTGTCGAGGGGGATGTTGTCGCCGAAGTTCCACCAGAGCCCGAGCGAGATCGGGGGCAGGTAGAGGCCGGACGAGCCCACCTGACGGTAGGCGAACCGTCCGTAGCGGCCCTCATCGGCGGCATACGGACGGTGCAACTCGGGGACATCGGGGCGGAAGCGGGGGGAGTCGGTCACCGTGCCAGATTAGCCGCTGACACCCCCACCCTCGATCGCCGTTGCGCGTTGCGCGATCCGCTGGTAGTCGTCGACGGTGAGGTCCTCCCCGCGGGCGGTCGGCGCGACCCCGGCGGCGGTCAGCACCTCCGTCGCCGCGGCGGAGCTGCCGAAGATCCCGGAGAGGGCCTGCCGCAGCATCTTGCGGCGCTGGTTGAACGCCGCATCGACGATCGCGAAGGTGCGGCGACGCTCCTCCTCCGAGCCCCGCTCCCCCTCGGAGCGATCGAAGCCCACGAGGAGGCTGTCCACGTTCGGCACCGGCCAGAACACCTGTCGCGAGACGTTCCCCGTGAGCTTCCATTCGCCGTACCAGGCGGCCTTGACGCTGGGCGAGCCGTAGATCTTCGACCCGGGCTTCGCGGCCAGGCGCTCGGCCACCTCGGCCTGCACCATCACGACGCCGCGCTGCAGGTACGAGAACGTCTCCAGGAAGTGCAGCAGGACCGGCACCGACACGTTGTACGGCAGGTTCGCGACGAGGACCGTCGGCTCCCCCGGCAGCGCCGTCACCCGGAGGGCGTCGGCATCCACCACGGTCAGCATCCCGTCGGGGACGCCGTGCTCCGCGGCCGTCTGCGGCAGACGCGCGGCCAGGCGGTGGTCGATCTCGACCGCCGTGACCGCGGCCCCCGCCTCGAGGATCGCGAGGGTGAGCGAGCCGAGTCCCGGCCCGACCTCGACCACCCGCTCCCCCGGCTGCACGCGGGCGGCCTGCACGATCTTGCGGACGGTGTTCGCGTCGACGACGAAGTTCTGTCCGAGCTTCTTCGTCGGCGTGACGTCGAGCTCGGCGGCCAGACGGCGGATCTCGGTGGCCCCGAGCAAGGTGACGGTCATGGGGTCCATTCTCCCGGATGACGGAGGTTCTCCGGAGCGGGGGCCGGGATCCCGGGGGATCCCTCGGCGATGTCCGGGATCATCGCTATCCTTCGGAGGTGCCCTCCCTCGGTGAACTGATCGCTCCGCGGCGCCTGGGCAGGGACTTCCGCTGGCTGCTCGCGTCATCGTGGACGAGCAACATCGGAGACGGCGTGGCGCTGGCCGCCGCTCCCCTGCTCATCGCGTCGATGACGTCGTCCCCCCTCCTCGTGGCCTCCGGCGCCATCCTGCAGTTCCTGCCGTGGCTGCTCTTCGGGTTGCATGCGGGGGCGATCGCCGACCGCTTCGACCGGCGGCGCCTGGTCATGACCGCCAACGCCGTGCGCGCGGTCGTCCTCGCCGCGCTCTGCGTCTTCCTCGTGACGGGCACCGCGAACATCGGGATCGTGCTGGCCGTCGCGTTCCTCTACGGCACCGCCGAGGTCTTCGTCGACACCGCGGGGAGCACGCTGCTGCCGATGCTCGTGAAGCCGGCCGACCTCGGCATCGGGAACGCCCGTCTGCAGGCGGGGTACCTCGTGGCGAACCAGTTCGCAGGACCGCCGCTCGGCGCGTTCCTGTTCGCCGCCGGGAGCGCGTGGCCGTTCCTCGTCGAAGTGCTGTGCGTGACGCTCGCCATCGTCCTGATCTCCCGGATGGCGCGTACCCCCGTCCCGCCGCGGGACACCGAGACACACGCGCCGGTGCACACCGACATCGCCGAAGGCCTGCGCTGGCTGTGGCGCAACCCGCCGGTGCGGATGCTCGTGCTCATCATCCTCGTCTTCAACGTGACCTGGGCCGCGCCGTGGGGCGTGCTCGTGCTCTACGCCACCGAGCACCTGCAGATGGGCCCCGTGGGCTACGGCGCCCTCACCACGGCCTCCGCGGCGGGCGGCATCCTCGCGACGCTGAGCTTCGGCTGGCTGGAACGCCATGTGTCCTTCGCGACCCTGATGCGCATCGTCCTCTCGCTCGAAGTGCTCATGCACCTCGCGTTCGCCCTGACGACGACGGGCACGGTCGCCCTCGTCATCATGTTCTTCTTCGGCGCCTACGCCTTCGTGTGGGGCACGATCTCGACGACCGTCCGGCAGCGCCTCGTTCCCGCCGCCCTGCAGGGTCGGGTGGCCTCGGTCAACATGGTCGGCGTGTTCGGCGGCATGATCGTCGGCCAGGCCCTCGGGGGCGTCATCGCGCAGACCTGGGGACTGACCGCGCCCTGGTGGTTCGCCTTCGGCGGCGCGGCGCTCACGCTGGTGCTCGTGTGGAAGCCGATCTCGCACATCGTCAGCGCGAAGCCCGTCGCCGAGACGGGGCCGGAGGACGTCGAGCCGGAAGCTCAGTCCGCGAACGAGCCGTAGACCCGCAGGGTGTTCTCGGCGAGCTGCGCGCTCAGCTCATCCACGTCGAGGTCGAGCTCCGCGGCGAGGAAGCGCACCGTGATCGGCACGAGGTACGGCGCGTTCGGACGGCCCCGCAGCGGGACCGGCGTGAGGAACGGCGCGTCCGTCTCGACCAGGAGGCGGTCCCGCGGGGTGACCTTCAGCGCGTCCCGCAGGTTCTGCGCGTTCTTGAACGTCACGTTCCCGGCGAACGACAGGTAGTACCCGGCGTCCGCGCACGCCCGGGCCATCGCCTCGTCGCCCGAGAAGCAGTGGAACACGGTGCGCTCGGGGGCGCCGACCCGCGTCAGCGTCTCCAGCACGGCCTCGTGCGCGTCCCGGTCGTGGATCTGCATCGCGATCCCGTGCTTCTTCGCGAGGGCGATGTGCGCCTCGAACGAGGCAAACTGCGCCCCCCGGCGCTCCGGTTCGGTGCGGAAGAAGTCGAGTCCCGTCTCGCCGATCGCGCGCGTGCGCGGATGCGAGGCGAGCTCGTCGATCACGGCGAGCGCCTCGTCGAGGTGGCCCTCCTCCGCGTACGTCGGGGCGTCGTTCGGGTGGATGGCGACCGCGGCGAGCACGCGCGGGTCGGAGGCGGCCGCCTCGACCGCCCAGCGCGACGACTCGATGTCGCCGGACGCCTGCACGACGCCGACGACGCCGACGGCCTCGGCCCGGTCGAGCTGGGTCTTGAGCGTCAAGGGCTGGTCACCATCAGCGATCTCGAGGTGCGCGTGGTTGTCGTAGACGGGCACCGCGAGGGGCTCCGGGGCCGCCGGGTACGTTCGATCCTTGCGCCCGTCGCCCGAGCGTTCGCGCACGTAGGTCTCCGCCATGGTGTCCTGCCCGGATGTCAGGCCGTGGACTCCACGCGCGGGAACAGCGGCGCGAGACCGTTGACGCTCGTGCCCGGCTTCAGCACGCCCCAGGCTCCCGCCTCGCGGATGGGCTGATCCTGCAGGCGACCGAGGGTCTCGGCGGCGCCGAGCGCGATCCACAGCTTCTCGGTGGACTGCGGCATCACCGGTGACAGCAGCACGGCGAGCGCACGCAGCCCTTCGGCACACGTGTAGAGCACGGTGCCCAGACGCTCCCGCTGGTCCTCGTCGCGGGCGAGCGCCCACGGCTCGTTCTCGGTGATGTACCCGTTGAGCGCGTCGACGATGGTCCAGATCGCGGAGATCGCCTCGTCGATGCGGAACTGGCCGATCGCGGCGTCCGCCTTCGTCGCGGCGTCGGCGACGATCCGCTGGATCGCGAGGTCGGCCTCCGTGTAGTCGGCCGCCGGCGGCACGATGCCCTCGAAGTACTTCTCGATCATCGCCGTCGTGCGGGAGGCGAGGTTGCCGAAGCCGTTCGCGAGCTCGGCCTGATACCGCGCCGAGAGGTCCTCCCAGGAGAACGAGCCGTCCTGGCCGAACGCGATCGCCGACAGGAAGTAGAAGCGGTACGCGTCGGAGCCGAAGACGTCGGTGATCTCGGTCGGCGCGATGCCGGTGAGCTTCGACTTCGACATCTTCTCGCCGCCCACGAGAAGCCAGCCGTGCGCGAAGACGCCCTTCGGCACGTCGAGCCCTGCCGCCATCAGCAGCGCCGGCCAGATGACGGCGTGGAAGCGGAGGATGTCCTTGCCGACCACGTGGTAGGCGGGCCAGCGGCGCGCGAAGGTCTCCTCGTCGGAGCCATAGCCGACGGCCGTGGCGTAGTTGAGCAGCGCGTCGACCCAGACGTAGATGACGTGCGACTCGTCCCACGGCAGCGGGATGCCCCAGTCGAAGGTCGAGCGGGAGATCGAGAGGTCCTTGAGCCCCTGGCTCACGAACGACACGACCTCGTTGCGCGCCGAGTCGGGCCGCACGAAGTCGGGCTCGGTCTTGTAGAGCTCGAGCAGGCGGTCCTGGAACTCGCTGAGCTTGAAGAAGTAGTTCTTCTCCTGCAGCAGCTCGAGCGGCTTGGAGTGGATGGCGCACACCTTCAGCCCCTCGAAGGGACCGGTGCCGTCGACGATCTCGGACTCCGGCTTGAACTCCTCGCAGCCCACACAGTAGAGCGCCTCGTACTCGCCCGCGTAGATGTACCCGCGGTCGTAGAGCCGCTGGAAGAACGTCTGCACGTTGGTCTCGTGCCGCTCCTGCGTGGTGCGGATGAAGTCGTCGTTGGCGACGTCGAGGGTCTTCAGCAGCGGGAACCAGCTCTCGCTGACGAGCTTGTCGACCCACTCCTGCGGGGTGACGCCGTTGGCGGCCGCGGCCCGCAGCATCTTCTGACCGTGCTCGTCCGTGCCGGTGAGCATCCACGTGTCGTCGCCCGCCTGGCGGTGCCACCGCGCGAGGGTGTCGACGGCCACAGTCGTGTACCCGTGGCCGATGTGCGGCACATCGGAGGGGTAGTAGATGGGCGTGGTGATGTAGAAGGAGTCGCCAGCGGGCATGGGGACAATTCTAGGTGCCCCCATGCCCGTGGTTACGCCGTGCGGCTCGTCAGAGCCCATTGCGGCGGGCGACCTCGCCGAGCCAGGCCAGCGAGGGCTTCGGGAACCGCTCGAAGGTCTCGTGGTCGAAGCCGATGAGGCCGAACGTCGGCCGGAACCCGCTCGCCCATTCGTAGTTGTCGAGCGCGCTCCAGTGCTGGTACGCACGGACGTCGACGCCGTCGCTGATGGCCCGATGCAGCCCCTCCAGCGCTCCCTGCGTGTAGGCGATACGGCGGGAGTCGTCGGCGGTGGCGATGCCGTTCTCCGTGACGAGCACCGGCACGCCGCCGCTGCGCTCCCACGCGCTGCGCACGCCCAGCTCCAGGGCCTCCGGGAAGAACTCCCAGCCGGTCAGCGTCGTCTCCACATCCGGCGACACCGGCAGCGGCCCCTCCGGGCCGATGAACGTGCGCGTGTAGGCCTGCACGCCGACGAAGTCGTCTCCGGCGGACTGCTCCAGGTACCAGTGGTCGCGCGGGTCGCCGTACGTCGCGAGCATCTCGTCCGCACCGGGCTCGCCCGTGGAGTGGAACGCCTGGGTGGCGATGGTCCACCCCGCCTGCACCCCGGGCAGGGTGTGCAGGATCTCGGAGGCCCGGTGGTGCGCCGTCAGCAGGGTGTCCGCGACGCCCAGGTCGGGGTTCGGCAGACCGTACGCGACGAGGTTCGACGCATCCTCTCCCCCGGCGAGCATCGCCGCGATGTTCGGTTCGTTGATCGTGCACACGTAGCGCACGCCGTCGAGGATCGGCAGCACCGTCTCGACGTAGCGGGAGAACAGGTCGACCGCGTCATCCGCGCGCCAGAAGCCGTCCTTCTGGAACCACTGCGGCACCGTGAAGTGCATGAGGGTGACCGTCGGGTCCAGCCCGTTCTCCCGCGCGGTGTCGATCATGCGGCGGTAGTGGTCGAGCATCGCCCGGGAGACGAAGCCGCGCTCCGGCTCGATCCGCGCCCACTCCACCGAGAAGCGGTAGGAGTTCAGTCCGGCCTCGGCCAGCAGCCGCATGTCCTCCGGGTAGCGGTGGAAGTGGTCGGCGGCGTCACCGGAGGGCTCGACCATGGTCGAGCCGGGGGCGTGTTCCATCGCCCACCAGTTGCTGGTGGTGTTGTTGCCCTCCACCTGATGGGCGGCGGTGGCGGCGCCCCAGAGGAAGCCGTCGGGGAATGCGAGCACGGATGCGCTCCTCTCTCTTACTTGCAGTCGTTCGTCGCGCGTCAGCGGGCGCGAGCGGGGTTCGGCACGGCGTCGAGCAGCGCAACCGTGTACGGGTCGTCCGGATGCTGCAGCACCTGCGACGTCTCGCCGCGCTCGACCACCCGCCCGTCGTGGAGCACGAGGATGTTCTCGGTCACGAGGCGCGCGCTGAGCAGATCGTGGGTGATGTAGAGCATGCTGATGCCCCACCGTTCGCGGAGGTCCTCCAGCAGCGCGAGCACGCCGGCGCGCAGCGAGACGTCGAGCATCGACACCGGCTCGTCCGCGATGAGCACCTGCGGGTCGCTCGCGAGCGCGCGGGCGATGACCACCCGCTGCCGCTGCCCGCCGGACAGCTGGTGCGGCAGCTTGGCGGCGAACTGCTCGACGGGTGTCAGACCCACCGTCTCCAGCAGTTCGAGCACACGGGCTCTGGCCTCGGCCCCGCGCAGCCGCGTGTAGTTCACCACTGGGCGGGTGAGGGCGTACTCGACGGTGTGCAGCGGGTTCAGGGCGGCGTACGGATCCTGGAACACCATCTGCACGTCCTTGCGGAGGTCGCGCAGACCCCGCCGCTTCAGGGCGGCGACGTCCGTGTCCCCGAAGCGGATCGTGCCCGCGGTCGGCTTCTCCACCCCGGTGAGCATCTTCGCGATCGTCGACTTCCCCGATCCGGACGCCCCGACCAGCGCGAGCGCCTCTCCCGGCTCCAGGCGGAAGGACACGTCGTCGACCGCGACGACCGGATCCTGCCCGCGGCGCGGTGCCGGATAGCGCTTGGTCACGCCGTCCACGACGATGGCGGCATCCGCCCGGCGGGCGTCCCGCGGCGACACGGTCGGCAGGGTCTCCGTCACGTCGGTCCGGCTCCGCCCCTCGCGGCGACGGGTGCCGAGGTCGACGAATCCGGGGATCTCGATCTTCTCCGCGCGCGGGTCTGCGTAGTGGCTGAGCAGCATCCGGGTGTACTCGTCCTGCGGACGGTGCAGGATGTCCTGGCTGGGCGCGTCCTCCACGATGCGGCCCTCGTGCATGACCATCACCCGGTCGGTCGCCTCGAGGACGATGCCGAGGTCGTGACTGATGAGGATCGCCGTGAAGCGCTCGGACCGCTGCAGCTCCTGGATCGTGTCCATCACGGCGTGCTGGACGAGCACGTCGAGCGCCGTCGTCGGCTCGTCGAACACCATCAGCTGGGGTTCGAGCGAGAGCGCGAGGGCGATCGAGGCGCGCTGCCGCATGCCGCCGGAGAGCTCCCCCGGGTAGCGGTCGAGCACCTCCGGCTGCAGCCCCACCTTGCCGACGAGCTCCCGGGCCCTGGCCTGGCGCTGCTCGGCGGGCACGTGACCGTGCGCGGCGAAGATGTCGCGGAAGTGGTTGCCCACGGTCCGCACGGGGTTCAGCGCGTTCATGCCGGACTGCAGCACCATCGCGAAGCCGCCCTGTCGCTGACGCCGCAGCTCCTCGGCGTCGAGTTCGCGGATGTCCCGCCCGCCGAAGAGGATGCGTCCGCCGCTGATGCGCGCCGGCGGCTTCTGCAGCCGCGTGAGCGCGAAGCCGAGCGTGGACTTGCCCGACCCGGACTCGCCGACGAGGCCGACGAACTCGCCGCGCCGCAGCGCGAACGACACGTCGCGGACCGCCGGCACCGGCGCCTGCCCCGGGGAGGCGTACTCCACCGACAGCGACTGGACGTCGAGGAGGATGTCGTCGTGCTCCATGGCGCTCATCGGCCCTTTCCTTCGCGGAGGCGCGGATTGGAGATGCCGTCCACACCGAAGTTGATGAGTGTGAGGCTGAGGGCGAGCAGCGCGATGCACAGACCCGGGGCGAACAGCAGCAGCCACTGGCCGGTGAGCAGGGAGTTGGAGTTCTGCGCCCAGTAGAGCATCGTGCCCCAGCTGACGATGCTGGAGTCGCCGAGGCCGAGGAACTCCAGTCCCGCCTCCGCGAGGATCGCCGCTGTCGCCGCCCCGAAGAGGGTGCCGGCGATGATCGACGTCATGTTCGGCAGGATCTCCCGGAAGACGATTCGCGCCCTGCTGTCGCCGGAGAACTGCGCCGAGGTGACGAAGTCGTTGCCGCGGAGGGACTGGGTCTGGCTGCGCAGCACGCGGGCGCCCCACGCCCAGCCGGTCACGACGATCACGGCGATGATCATGAGGATGCCGCCGTTCTGCAGGTAGGCGGCGATGACGATCATCAGCGGAAGGCCGGGGATCACGAGGAAGAGGTTCACGATGAACCCGACGACCTCGCCCGCGAAGCCGCGCATGTAGCCCCAGCTCAGACCGATCAGCACGGCGACGATCGTGGACAGCAGTCCTGCCGCGAAACCCACGAGGAGGCTGACCTGCGCGCCGTAGATGAGCTGGCTGAGCACGTCCTCCCCCGCGGCGGTCGTGCCGAGCCAATGCTCCCACGAGGCGTCGGCGTTGCGCGGGAATCCGTTCTCCTTCGGGCCGTAGGGGGCCAGCAGCGGGGCGAACGCCGCGACGAGCACGAAGAACGCGAGCAGGCAGAGCCCGATGCGCGCCTTGCCGTTGGACCACAGCGTGCCGACCATGCGGCCGAAGGCACGCCACGGGCTGGGCGCCGCGATGCGGGGCGCCGGGATCTTGACGTTCATGGTGGAAGTCATCGGCGGGTCCTTGGGTCCAGCACCCCATACAGGATGTCTACGAGGAAGTTGGCGATGAGCACGCTCACGGTGATCATCAGGAAGAGCGCCTGCATGAGCGGGTAGTCCTGCCCGATCACGGCGTTGAAGAGCAGGTAGCCAATGCCCGGGTAGCCGAACACCTGCTCGACGAGGATCGAGCCGCCCACCACGCCGCCGAGCGTGAGCCCGAAGCCGGTGAGGTTCGGCAGGATCGCGTTGCGGGCCGCGTAGCGGAGGGCGATGGTGCGGCCGCGGAGGCCGTTCGCCTCGCCGAAGGTGATGTAGTCCTCGCCGAGCGTGTTGATCATCGCGTTGCGCATGCCGATGATCCAGCCGCCGAGCGACGTGAGCAGGATCGTCAGCGCGGGGAGGAACGCGTGGCGGACGAGGTCGACGATGAAGTCCCAGGTGAACCCGGGGGTGGTCGTCGCGGCGTAGGCGCCGGTGGTCGGGAACCAGTGCAGCACGTAGCCGAGGAAGAACAGCAGCAGCAACGCCGTCCAGAAGTACGGGAAGGTGCTGAGGAACGAGCCCGTGAGCGTCGGCAGCGTGTCGAGCCAGGTGCCGCGGCGCCAGGCGGCCATGACCCCGATCAGCGTGCCGATCACGAACGCGAGGATCGTGACGATGCCCACCAGACCCAGCGTGTACGGCAGCGCGGTGGAGACCATGCTCGACACGGTCTGCGGGTAGAACGTGTAGGAGACCCCGAAGTCGAGGCGGACGACCTGGCCGAGATACGCCACGTACTGGTCCCACACCGAGCCGGTCGGCACGCCGAGCTGCGCCTCGATCGCGGCGCGGGTGGCGTCGGAGACCGGTCCGTTCTGGGAGAGCTTGGCGATCGCGGCGTCGGCGGGCGAGCCGGGCATCAGCCGCGGGAGGAAGAAGTTCAGGGTGATCGCGGCCCACAGGGTGAGCAGGAACAGGCCGATCTTCTGGAGGACGTACTTCATCGGTCTCCCCCGTCCACGCGCGTCAGGTGGGTGAAGATGCCCAGCGGTGCCGAGTCGTAATTCTGCGGGATCATGTACGGGTCGTCCGCGGACGGCCACCCGGTGAACTTCGCGTCGTTGAACAGACCCCAGATGCCGCCGTAGTAGAGCCCGATCACCGGAACCTCCTCATAGACGAGGTTCTGCAGCTCGTGCACGATCTCGGTCTGCTGCGCGGGGTCGATCGTCGAGCGGTACTCCTTCAGCAGGGCATCGGCCTCCGCCGAGCGGTAGCGCTCGAAGTTGTTCGTGGTGACCTCGCCGACGGGCACGTAGAAGTCGCTGGAGAGGAGGCTGTTGAACGCCTGGTACACGTCGCCGTTGCCCATGCCCCCGATCGCCATCTCGAAGTCGCCGTTGCCGATCGCGCTCTGATACCCGGCCGGCTGCGGGAGCTTCAGCGACACCTTCACGCCGATCTCGGCGAGCTGGCGCTGCACCGTCTGGGCGGCCCTCGTCCAGTCGGAGAACCCGTTGGCCGTGGTCAGCGAGAACGCGAGCTGCTCCCCGTCGGGGCCGACCAGCCGATCGCCCTGGAGCGTGTACCCGGACTCGGCGAACGCCGCCAGCGCGGCGTCGCGATCCTGCGTCAGCAGCCCCTGGTCGGGGATGTCCGGGTCGAGGTACTGCTCCTGGTTGGGCAGGATGAGGCCCGTCTGCCCCGCCGGCTCCATGTACCCCTCGGACGCCGTCTCGGCGATCTCCCCGCGGTCGAGCGCGAGCGCGATGCCGCGACGGACGTTGACGTCGTCGAACGGGGCGACCTCGAGGTTGGGCACGAGCGAGATCACGCCGCCCGGCGGGAACCACCAGGTGTTGTCGGGACTCGCCGCACCCCAGGTGCCCTCGACGTCGGAGATGAACGAGTACGCCCAGTCGTAGCCGCGGGTCACGGTGTCGAGCTGGTTGTTCGTCGCGGGCAGGATGATGTGCTCGATCTCGATCTTGTCCGCCTGCCAGTACTCCGGGTTGCGGTCCATCGAGTACTGCTGGTCGTTGTAGTTGCCGAGCACGAACGGCCCGGTGCCGACGGGCTCCTCGTTGCGCCAGGTGGCGGGGTCCTTCACGTCCGCCCACCGGTGCTCGGGAACGATCATCGTCTGCCCGATGATCGACAGCGAGGGGGCGTCGTCGCTCTGCAGGTGGAAGATCACGTCGTCGCCGTCGACCTCGATGCGGTCGATGTGCTGCCACGCGCCCTTGATGTCGAGCGAGGGCTCGTCCTGGATGAGCTGGAACGTGAAGGCGACGTCTTCCGGGGTGAGGGGCTCGCCGTCACTCCACTCCACGCCGTCGCGGACCGTCATGACGATGGTGCGGGCGTCGGGCTGGGTCCACTCCTCGGCGAGCCACGGCGTGAGCTCGCCGTCGAGCGGGTTCACGAGGATGAGCGGCTCGTAGATCCAGCGCGACGCCGCCCGGGTGTTCGTGAGGTACGGATTGAAGTTCCGTGTGAAGAACGGGTTGCCCTTGTCGGCGTTGATGAGCATCGTGTCCTCGCCGATCGAGGGGTCGGGCTGCGAGCTGATCTGGATGCTGCAGCCGCTGAGCGCGACCGCTGCGGCCGCGAGCCCCACGACGGCGGCGCGGCGCCAGCGTCGGAAGGTGTGCGTCTCTGCCACTGGATGACCTCATGTCGTCTCTGTCATGAAGGGCGCCCCGGGGGGTGGGGAGTCCTGCCGGCCGAAGCCGTCCCCCGATTGTAAGCGCATACATTTTTAATCGGCAACCCCTGCCGCCCCCGGACCTGCGCCCCGCCCGGCGGCGGTGCCCCGGGTCACGCGGGGCGCGTCGAGCTCTCGCGCAGGAGGATCTGCAGTGGCAGGCGGGTGGTCAGCGGCGGCGCATCCGGCTGCTCCAGGCGGCGCGCGAGGACCTGCACCGCGGCGCGCCCCAGCTCGATCATCGGCTGCCGGATCGTCGTCAGCGGCGGGGCGGCGAGCGCCGCCGCCTCGATGCCGTCGAACCCGGTCACCCGCACGTCCTCCGGCACCCGGAGTCCGCGGGCCCGGAAGACATCCATGGCCCCCAGAGCCATCTGGTCGTTGGCCGCGATGAGCGCGGCGGGCGCCCCGTCACGGCACACCTGCTCCCCCGCGCGCCGGCCGGAGGCCCGGGTGAAGTCTCCCCGCAGCAGTCGCACCGACGCCGGATCGCGGCCCGCGGCGGCGAGCGCCGCCGACACCCCCGCCCACCGCTCCTCGGCATCGGGCGAGTCGGCCGGTCCCGCGAGGAAGGCGATCTCCCCCTCGCCGACCGCCGCCAGCACATGCCGGGTCAGCTCCCCCATCGCCTCGGCGTTGCTCACCGTGACGTGGTCGTAGTCGTCGCCCCGCGGCGGCCCCGACAGCACCACCACGGGGATGCGACGTGCCAGCCGCGCGAGCACCTCGTCCGGCACGCTGCGCGCCAGCACCATCAGGCCGTCCACGCGCCCGGCCATGTCGCGCACCGTCGACCGGTCGGGATCGTCGCGACCGACGCCCACCATGAGCACGAAACCCTGCTTCCACGCCTCCAGCTCCGCGCCGCGGAGAACCTCGTCCAGGAACAGCATCGACGTGTGCGGAGCCGGGGCCTCGGCGTCCTCCGCCACCACCGTGAACGGCGGGCGGTCGGCGGCCGACAGCACATCGAGCGGCGGGGCGTCCTCCGCCGCATCGAACCCGGGGAAGTACAGCCCGAGCACCCCGGTCCGGCGTTCCGCGAGACCCCGCGCGCTCCCACTGGGGACGTACCCCAGCGCGGAGACCGCGTCGAGCACCCGCTCCCGGGTCGCCGGACGGACGGCCTCCGGCGAGCGCAGCACGCGCGACACGGTCGCGATCGATACGCCCGCCCGGTCGGCGACGTCGTACACCGTCGCGGCCTTGCTCACGCGTGACTCCTTCCGGGCGCGGGATGGTTCTTGTCTGGTTCTGGTCTGGTTCGAGTTCTGACTCTGTCTGGACAGCGTAGGACAGTCCGACCTTTCCCCCCTTCCGCGCCCCTCGCGCGGGCGCGGATCCGCGACGGGGAGCGAACGGCCTGCGGATCAGGAGCGCCGGGCGCGGAGCGCACCGTGGGGGCGGGAGCTGATCTCGCCGGGTTCGCGCTCACGGGTCTCGGACCACTGCACCTCCAGACCGGCCGCGGCGAGCGGTGGGGACAGCGCCTCGACGGTCCAGAAGAAGGCGGGTGCGACGGCATGGGGGAAGACCACCCGGGGTTCGCCGACGAAGTACCCGAGGAGCAGGCTCCCGCCGGGGGCGAGCACCCGCGCGAACTCGGCGAAGACCTCCGGGAGGTCGGCGGGCGGCGTGTGGATCACCGAGTACCACGCGAGGACGCCGCCGACCGCGCCCGATGCCTGCGGCAGCGTCCGGAACGACCCGTGATGGAACGAGAGGTGCGGATACTGCACCATCGCTCCGCGGATGAAGGCGGCGGAGAGGTCGACACCCGCGACATCTCGTCCAGCCCCGGGCTCCGCGCCGCCGTCCCCGTGCAGGAAGGCCGTCCAGTGACCGGGACCGCATCCCGCGTCGAGCAGCATCCCCGGGGTCTCATCGCGCCAGCAGCCGATGAGTGCGCGGTCGCGCGGGTCCATGAGACCCAGGTCTCCCGCGAGTTCCCGGTACTCCGCGGCCCTCTCGTCGTACGCGCGGGCGACGGAGTCCTGCCCGGCGGGAGGTCGCGGATCCGCCGCCGTCTCGCCACTCTCCCCCGCACCCCTGCGACCGGGGTGGGAGTCTGCGGCGGCGCTCATCGCGACCGTGCGGCGAGCGCGGCCTGATAGAGGTCCCGGGAGGACAAGCCCGTCAGCGACGCGACCTCGGAGGCGGCGTCCTTCAACCGCGTGCCGTCCGCGACCAGCGCCTGCACCTGGGCGAGGGCGTCCTCCGGCGAGGCCTCCCGCCGCGGCGCTCCTTCGACGACCACGACGATCTCGCCCCTCAGCCCCTCCGCCGCCCAGGCGGCCAGCTCGGTCGCCGTGCCCCGCCGGACCTCCTCGTACAACTTGGTCAGCTCACGGCACACGGCGATGCGGCGGTCCGCACCGAACGCGGCGCCCATATCGGTGAGGGTCGTCGCCAGGCGCGAGGGCGACTCGAAGAACACCATCGTGCGCGGCTCGGCGGCGAGGGCGGAAAGGGTCGCCCGACGCTCCCCCGGCTTCCGCGGCAGGAACCCCTCGAAGGTGAAGCGGTCCGTCGGCAGCCCCGAGATCGCCAGGGCCATGAGCACCGCGCTGGGCCCCGGGATCGCGGTCACCGTGACCCCCTGCGCCACCGCCTCGGCGACGAGCCCGTACCCGGGGTCGCTCACGGTCGGCATCCCGGCATCACTCAGGACCACGATGTCGGTCTCCGCGGCCAGCGCGGCGAGCTCCCCCGCCTTCTGCTTCTCGTTGTGATCGTGCAACGCGATCAGTCGCGGTCGATTCTCGATCTTCAGCGCCTGCAGGAGCCGCTGCGTGGTGCGGGTGTCCTCGGCGAGGACGACCTCGGCGTTCTCCAGCACCTCCACCAGTCGCCGCGACGCATCGCCCAGATTTCCGATGGGGGTCGCGGCGAGGATGATCACCCGCCCAGCTTAGGCGGGCGGGTGCGGAGACATTCGGTCACCTGCCCGCGCCTCCCGAAACCAGCGACTGACCATCGAGATCACCCCCAACACCAGAAGCGACCCGCATGCGAGGAAGAAGACCCGGAAGCCGATCTCTGAGGCGAGACCCGCGTTGATGAATGCGAGGAAGGCGCAGAACAACGTCGCCACCCATCCGGCGATGCGTGCTCCGGAAGGCCGCGTCGCACCTCGAGACGCGACCGGCCGGCCGTCCTCCCCGGCGCCGACCCGGCTCAGCATGCGAAGTTCCCGCTGCGGGTGCGCTTCTCCTGCGCCATCTGGCCGAGGTAGCCGGCCCACGCTGCCGCACCCCATCCCGGACTGGCGATCGTCGCACCGATCGAGCCGAAGAACCCGCCGACGACTCGCCCCGCCTGCGCCCAGCACGGACCCAGATCTCGCGCCGGCACCCGCAGGACGGAAGTCTCCACGGCGGCTCCTCGCACACGAGGTTCGGGAGCGGCGGAGGCGACCGCCGGGGTGAGCAGGATCAGGGCCACCGTGATGGGGGCGACGAGGAGCACCGCTCTCGAGCGCCTTCTGTTCATGAACGACACCTTTCTGTCGTCGTTTGACGACAGCAAGGCTAGGTGTGCTGGACGGTGATGCCTAGACGCGCGACCACCAGACTGCTGAGATATCGGGATACATCCATGGCATCGACGAGGCCGGAAGCCGCCTCGCGAATCGGCGGGTGCGGAGCACGGTTGTCTAGGCTGGACCGGTGACCGCGCCCGAGCCCCTCCTGCCCCTCCCCGAGGAGCGGCTCACGCGCTACGAGCGGCTGCGCGACCGCGTGCTGGGCGCTCCGGACTGGGGGCGCGCGATCGGCTGGCTGGCGCCGCTGCTCCTCACCGCCCTGGCCGCGGTGCTGCGCCTGGCGAACGTCGGCCACCCGCATCAGCTCGCCTTCGATGAGACCTACTACGTCAAGGACGCCTGGTCGCTGTGGAGTCTCGGCTACGAGGGCGTGTGGGGCGAGAACGCGGACGGCGCCTTCCTCACGCTGCAGGAGCTCCCCCTGACGAACAAGGGCGCCTTCATCGTGCACCCGCCGCTGGGGAAATGGCTCATCGCGCTGGGCATGGCGATCGGCGGACCCGACAACAGCGCGGGATGGCGCCTCGCGACCGCCCTGCTCGGGGCGGGCTCGGTGCTGCTGGTCTTCCTCATCGCGCGTCGGCTGACCGGCTCCGTCGTGGCGGCGACGGTGGCGGGGACGCTCCTCGCGATCGACGGCCTCAGCATCGTCATGAGCCGGATCGCCCTGCTCGACGGCATCCTCACGTTCTTCGTGCTGCTCGGCGTGCTGTTCGTGCTCATCGACCGACAGCGCACGATCCCGCTGCTCGAGCGCCGGGACCCGGACACCGACGACCCGCTCTGGGGGCCGATCCTGTGGCGCCGCCCGTGGCTCGTCGCCGCCGGTCTCGCGCTCGGGGCGGCCTCGGCGGTGAAGTGGTCGGGCCTCTACGTGCTCGCAGGCTTCGGCCTCTACGTCGTCATCACCGACGCCCTCGCCCGACGACGCGGCGGGGTCGTCGTCTGGCCCGCGTCCGCGGTCTTCCGCCAGGGGCCGGTGTCGTTCGTGCTCCTCGTCGTCCCCGCCCTCGCGGTGTACCTCGCGAGCTGGACCGGCTGGCTGGTCACGGCGAACGGCTACGACCGCGGCAGCGACCCGAACCCCCTCGTCGCCCTCTGGAACTATCACCAGGCGATGCTCGGCTTCCACGTGGGCCTCACCCGCGGACACCCCTACGCCAGCCCGGCCTGGGAATGGCCCCTCCTGCTGCGCCCCACGGCGGTATGGGTCGACAGCGACCCCTCCGGCTGCGGCGTCGATCATTGCATCGGCGTGATCTCCGCGATCCCCAACCCGCTCATCTGGTACGGCGGCGTGGCGGCGAGCGTCTACCTGCTGTACCGCCTCGTGCGCGGCTGGATCACCCGGCAGCCGGTCGGCCCCGCCCTCAGCCTCCCGCTCGTCGGACTCGCGGTGACCTACCTGCCCTGGCTGATGTTCCCGGAGCGCACGATCTTCCAGTTCTACACGGTGGTGATGATGCCGTTCCTCGTGCTCGCCCTCACCGTCACGCTGCGCATCATCGCCGGCCGCCGCGACGATCCGCTGCCGCGCCGGCAGTCCGGCGAGCGCACCGTGCTGATCTTCCTCGCCGCCGTCGTGCTCGTCTCGGCGTTCTTCCTGCCGCTGTGGACCGGGATGAGCGTGCCGTACGACTTCTGGCGGCTGCACAACTGGCTGCCCGGCTGGGTCTGACCGCGCCCGGACTCCTGCCCCGGAGTCCTGCGCCGGCTCAGGCCCCCTCGTCGGCCACGTGCTCCACGAGCGGAAGCACCCGCCCGGAGAGATGGGTCCGCATCGCGATCGACGACGCCGTCCGCGCGACGCCGGGCACCAGCGCCACCCGGTCCAGCACCTCCTGGAGCCGCGTGGCGTCCCGCGCCACGAGCCGGAGCTGCATGTCGCTCGCCCCGGTGACCGTGTGCATGTCGACGATCTCCGGCACCGCATCCGCCAGCGCGGTCGCCACGTCGTCGTGCCCGACCTTCTGGTCGATCTCGACAAGACAGAACGCGACGACGCCGTACCCGAACCCGGCCGGGTCGATTCGCGGCACGATCGCCTCGATCACCCCGCCCTCGTGCAGCCGGGCGACCCGGCTGGTCGCGGTCCCCCGCGCGATCCCGAGCCGCCGCGCGCACTCCAGGATCGGCAGTTGCGGCGACTCGGTCAGCAGCCGGATCAGCTCGGCGTCGAGACGATCGATCCGCACGTCACTCCTTGACGATGCCCGGACGGGAGACGCCGCGCGTCAGACGCGCCACGATCAGCAGCACGGCGGTGAGACCGAGCGTCAGCAGCAACTGGGTGCGCGCGGCCGGGTCGATCATCGCGAGCGCGATGACCGCGGCCAGCAGCACCAGGCACAGCCACGACACCCACGGGAACCCCCAGAGCCGCATGGGCATCGCCTCCGCGGCACGGTCGGCCCGCCGCCGCAGCACGATCTGCGAGATCGCCGTCGCCGTCCAGATCACCAGCAGCGTGGAGCCCACGACGTTGAGCAGGGCGGGGAGGACGACGTCGGGGAACGCCCAGTTGAGCCCCACCGTGACGAAGCCGAACGCCACCGACGCCAGCACGGCGACGAACGGCACGCCCTTGAGGCTCGTCCGGGTGACGACCATCGGCGCGAGCCCGCGCTCCCCCAGCGAGTACGCCATCCGGGAGGCCCCGTAGATGTTGGCGTTCATGGCCGACAACAGGGCGATCACCACGATGAGGTCCATGACGAGGCCGACACCCGGCACGTTCAGCGTGTCGAGCACGGCGGAGAACGGACCGGCCTGCACCGCGGGGTCGTCCCACGGCAGCACCGCGACGATGACGAAGATCGACCCCACGTAGAAGATGAGGATCCGGACGAGCACCTCGCGCACAATCCGGCGGATGTTGCGCGAGGGGTCGTCGGACTCGGCGGCCGCGATCGCCACGACCTCCGTGCCGCCGAACGCGAACACGACGATGAGCAGCGCCGCGGCGATGCCGGTGATCCCGTGCGGCGCGAAGCCGCCCTGGTCCACGAGGTTCGAGATGCCGGTCGCCGGCACACCGGGGATCAACCCGACGATCGCGCACACGCCGACGACGAGGAACGCGATGATCGCGGCCACCTTGATCGCCGCGAACCAGAACTCGAAGTTGCCGTAGTTGCGCACGCCGAACAGGTTGACCGCGGTGAGGGCCACCACGAAGAGCAGCACCCAGACCCACGCGGGGATCCCGGGCACCCAGTTCGCCACGATCCCTGCCGCGCCGGTCGCCTCGGCCGCGATCACGACGACGAGCTGGATCCAGTACAGCCAGCCGACGGCGCTTCCCGCACTGCGTCCCATCGCCTTCTGGGCGTAGGAGCTGAAGGCACCGGAGCTCGGGCGGGCCGCCACCATCTCGGCGAGCATCGCCATCACGAGCACGACGATGCCGCCCGCGACGAGGTACGAGATGAGGACGGCGGGCCCGGCGATGCTGATCGCCTGACCGGAGCCGACGAACAGCCCCGCGCCGATCGCGCCGCCGAGCCCCATCATGGAGATCTGGCGGCGGGTGAGGCCCGGGTGCAGGCCCTTCGTGGTCGTCGTCGTGACGGGGACCTCGGTGGTCATGCGCCCACCTCCATCAGGTCGGAATCGTGGTCGGAATCGTGGGCGGAATCGCCGGAGGCCGCGAGCGCGGCTTCGACCCGGTCGATGTCGGCGGCGGAGCCGGACGAGATGCGCACGCCCTCGCCGGGGAAGGCGCGGGCGACCACGCCCCCGGCGTGCAGAAGCGCGTCGAGCTCAGCGGTGCGCTCCCCCGCCGGCACCCAGACGAAGTTGGCCTGCGAGCGGACGGCGGGCCAGCCGGCTGCGGTGAGCACGGTGTACAGCCGATCGCGCTGCGCCACGACCTCGTCGATGCGGACGGCGAGCTCGTCCTCCGCGGCGAGCGAGGCCAGGGCCGCGGCCTGCGCGAGGTCGGTGACCCCGAACGGCACGGCCACCTTGCGCTGCGCCTCGGCGATCGCGGTGGGGGCGATCGCGTAGCCGATGCGGAGTCCGGCGAGCCCGTACGCCTTGGAGAACGTGTGCAGCACCGCCACGTGCGGGTGGCGGCGGAACAGCTCGATGCCCGCACCACGGCTGTCCGTGCGGTCGAAGTGCACGTAGGCCTCGTCGATGACAACGAGGACGTCGTGCGGCACCGCGGCGACGAAGCGCTCCAGGGCCTCGGCGTCGACGACCGTGCCGGTCGGGTTGTTGGGGTTGCACACGAACACCAGGCGCGTGCGCGGCGTGATCGCCGCGCGCATCGCGTCGAGATCGTGTCCGTGGTCGGCATCCAGCGGCACGGCGACGGGCGTCGCCCCGGCGATCCGGACGAGCGAGGGATACGCCTCGAACGACCGCCACGCGAAGACCACCTCGTCACCGTCCCCGGCGACCGCGTGGATGAGCTGGGCGGCGATCTCCACCGACCCCGCCCCGACGGTCACCTGATCCACGTCCACGGCGTACCGGGCGGCGAGCGCCTCCCGCACCGCGGAGGCGCTCATGTCGGGATAGCGGTGGATGCCGGCGAGCCGCTCCTGCACCGCGTGCACGACGGAGGGCAGCGGCGGATGCGGCGACTCGTTCGAGGAGAGCTTGGAGGCACCGGCCGGGGCGGAGCGCCCCTGTCGGTAGGCGGGAACGGCGTCGAGGCCGGCGCGAGCGGAGAGGGGCATCGTCAGAGCATCCTTGCTGTGATCCGAGAGGGGTCGCGTCACCCTAGAACGGATCGCGGGCGCTGGGCAAACCGTGCACCCGAAGCTGCGCATCGCGCGCACTCGACGGGCAGAAGGACGCCGCACGGTAGGCAGAATGCACAGCGCTGCGCCGGAGAAGGGCGCTCACCGTGCGCGCGACACCTCGGCCGGGTCACTCACCGGCAGACGGCAGACGAAGGCGCGGCAGTCGTAGGCGCGCTCGGCGGTCGACTCCTTGCCCTCGAACAGCTCGAACCCCGCGGCGGCGAACGCCGCGGCCTGCGCCGGGGTGACGACGGCGATGACCTCGGCATCGGCTCCGCGGGCCGCGGTGCCGAGCGCCCCATCACGGTCTTCCGTCACCACGACGAGCTGACGGGGCGCGGCGGCGAGACCGGCCGCGACCCGGAGCAGGCTCCCGTGCGCGAAGGGCTGCGCGAGCGCCCGGGAGGCGAGGGCCTCGACGCGCGCGGCCGCAGCCGCGCGATAGCGGTCGCCCGCTCCGAGCCGCCACGCGGTCAGCGCGGCCTGCGCGACCGCGGCCGTGTCGGAGGGGAGGTCGCCGTCGGTGTGGTCGGGTGAGACGGCGATGCCCTGCGCGCGGAGCAGCGGGTCGTCCCCCGCGGTGCCGTCCAACGCCCCGTCGAGCAGGTCGCGGGCCGTGACCGCCCAAGCGACGTCGCCGGTGGCCGCCGCGAGCGCCAACAGCCCCTCGGCGAGGAGGGCGACATCGGCCGTGGTGGCCACGGCGGCGGAAGGCTTCCCGTCCAGCGATGCCCGCACGAGCGCACCGTCTGGCCCGCGATTGGCGCCGAGCACGGCAGCGGCGGCATCCGCGGCGGCGGCGATCCACGCGTCCTCGCCCAGAGCCGCACCCGCCCGGGCGAGTGCCGCGATCGCGAGGCCGTTCCATCCGGTGAGCACCTTGCCGTCCACCGCCGGCGGCTCCAGCGTGGCGCGCTCCGCGACGGGACGCAGGTAGTAGCCGCCCTCGCTGCGCGCCCCGTCGATCCACGACTCGGAGTCCTGCGCGGCACCGAAGCCCCCGCCCGCCCGTCGCAGCGTGCCGAGCAGGAAGCGGGCGACGCCGCGAGCGGTCTCCTCGTCGCCGGCGTCGAGGGCGACCTCGAGCAGCTGGGCGTTGTCGGTCAGCATGCGCTCGTAATGCGGCACGGTCCAGTCGCGCCGGGTCGCGTAGCGGAAGAACCCGCCGTCGGCATCGTGCAGATCCGAGCCCGCCATCGCCGCGAGCGCGCGCTCGGCAGCGGCCGCCGCCTCCGGCGCGGTCTCGCGGATGAGCGGCTCCTGCAGGAAGCGCAACGTGGTCGCGACCGGGAACTTCGGCGCTCCGCCGAAGCCGCCGAACTCGCCGTCCTCCCTGGCGGCGAGACCACGGGCGGCCTCCGCGAGCGCAGCCGGGTCCGGGAGGTCGGAGGGAGTGGCCCGCGCCGCGTCGGCGAGGGCCGCGGTCACCGCATCCGCCGACTCCTCGGCCTCGGCGCGCCGCGTCGTCCACGCCTCGCGGACGGCGGCCAGGACGTCGCGGAACGCCGGCATCGGCGGGCGCGCCGCGGGCGGCCAGTACGTGCCCGCGTAGAACGCCCGGCCGGCGGGAGTCGTGAACACCGTCAACGGCCAGCCGAGGTTCTGCGTGAACGCCGACGCCGCAGCCATGTAGGCGCCGTCGACGTGCGGATGCTCCTCGCGGTCGACCTTCACCGCCACGAAGCCGTCGTTGATCAGAGCCGCCGTCGCCGGGTCGGCGAACGACTCGCGTGCCATCACGTGGCACCAGTGACAGGTCGAGTAGCCGATCGAGATGAGCATCGGGACGTCGCGGCGGCGGGCCTCGGCGAACGCCTCCTCCCCCCACGGATACCAGTCGATGGGGTTGTCGGCATGCGCCCGCAGATACGGGCTGAGGGTGTCGGCGAGACGGTTCGTCATGCGTCCACGCTACGCCGCGGCCCCGGCTCCGGCTCCGGCTCCGGCTCCGGCTCCGGCTCCGGACCAGGATCAGCCGACGAGCAGCTCCGCGTGGCGGGACAGGCCCAACCGTCGAGCAGCTCTGGCGGACCGGTGGCCCCGGATCAGCCGACGAGCAGCTCCGCGGGGCGGGAGGCGGTGTAGCCGACGAGCGGGAGGGCCCGCTCGGCCGCCAGGGCGATGCGCGAGCGCAGCACGTCGGTCGCCACGTCGTAGCCGTCGAAGTCGGTGGTGCTCGCGTACACGCCGAGCGGCAGCGTCAGGGCCTGGAAGAACGCGAACAGCGGGCGCAGCTGGTGCTCGATCATGAGGGCGTGCCGCTCGCCGCCTCCGGTCGCCGCGAGGAGCACCGGCGTGCCGACGAGGGCGTACTGGTCGACGAAATCGAACAGGTGCTTGAACAGCCCCGTGAACGAGGCGCGATACACCGGGCTGCCCACGATGAGGAGGTCGGCGGTCTCGATCGCCTGCAGGAGCGCCTCCACCTCCGGCGGGAGCTGGTCACGGGTGAGAGCACCCGCGAGCGAGGGGCCGATCTGCGTGAGCTCGATCAGCTGCGCCTCGACCGGGGCACGCTCGGCGACCGCGGCGGTGATCGCGCGCAGGAGGGCGGTGGTCTTGCTCGGCTCGTGCAGGGAGCCCGAGACGGCGACGACACGGAGCGGGGCTGTCATGGGCTCGACGGTACCGACGCGGACGCCCCGTGTCGCGCGAAGCGACACGGGGCGTCATGTGGAACGGAGACGAGCCGCGGGCCGCGGGCTCGGGAGCACGGCTCCGGTCAGTTGACCTCGTCGGGGTGCGAGCCCACCCGGCCGGAGCCGTCGAGCGGGTCGAGGGCGTCGATCGCGGCGATCTCGGCGTCGGTCAGCTCGAAGCCGAACACGTCGAGGTTCTCCCGCAGGCGCTCGGGGCGCACCGACTTCGGGAAGACGATGATGCCCTTCTGCAGGTGCCAGCGCAGGACGGCCTGCGCCGGGGTGACGCCGTGGGCCGCGGCCGCGTCGGCGACCGCCGGGGTGCCGAAGAGGTCGTACTTGCCCTGACCCAGCGGACCCCACGCCTCGATGCGGACGCCGTTCGCGTCAGCCCAGGCGACCTCCTCGCGGCGCTGGTACGCCGGGTGCAGCTCGATCTGGTTCACGGCGGGGACGACACCGGTCTCCTTCACCGTGCGCTCCAGGTGCGGGACGAGGAAGTTCGAGACGCCGATGCTGCGGGTCAGGCCCGCGTCGCGCAGTTCGATGAGCTTCGCGAACGCGTGGACGTAGTCGTCCTTCGCCGGCGTGGGCCAGTGCACGAGGTAGAGGTCGACCTGCTCCAGGCCGAGCTTCTCGAGGCTCTCGCCGATCGCGGCGCGGGGCTCGTCGTCGTGGTGCCGGTCGTTCCACAGCTTGGTGGTGACGAACAGCTCCTCGCGCGGGATGCCCGAGGACGCGATGGCCGCGCCGACGCCCTCCTCGTTGCCGTAGATCGCGGCGGTGTCGATGTGGCGGTACCCGATCTCGAGGGCCTCGCTCACCGCCTTCTCGGTCTCTGCCGGCGGCACCTTGAAGACGCCGTAGCCCAGCTGGGGGATGGAGTTGCCGTCGTTCAGTTCGAGTGCAGGAATGGTCATCCCCCCAGCCTAGGACCTGTGATGACAAGTGGCACAGCGGTGCGCGGACCGCGTCACGGGGACGCGGGCCGCCGCCGCTCCGCCGCCCGGCTGCTCACTCTCCGATCCGGACGGTCTTGACCTCGTTCACCCGCACGACGTTGGTGCCGGTCGCGGTGCCGCCCCGGTAGGCGAACACCGAGGGCGAGCCCTCGCCCTGCAGCGCCGGAGTCGCGTCGGTGGTGGACACCTGCCACGTCGCCGGTTCCGGCTGCCCGTCGGCCCACACCTTGGCGCGGATGGTCGTCGACGCCGATCCGGTCGTCTCCGTCGACAGGTGGAACACGGTGCCGGCGCTCCAGGTCAGTCCCGGCACGGCGGCGCTCGCGACGGCCGTCCCGTTGCGCTGGATCACGACCCACGTCGCCCCGTCGGCGCGGTGCCACGCCAGGGCGCGGTATCCGGCGTCCGCGTTGCGACGGGAACCCGCGCCGACATAGACGGTGCCCGACTCCGGGCCGCCGGAGAGCGTGTACGTCATGGTGGTGGCGGAGTCCCGCACCGACGCATCGTCCAGCAGCATCTCGCGGGTCTGCCCGGCGACGAGGTCGATCACCCCGGCGCCGTCCGCCACGGAGAGCGCCGTCGACTTGCCCTGCAGGGGCGTCCACGCGCCGCCGACCTCGGCGGTGCCCCAGCCGGATTCCACCGCACGGTCGAACGCGTCGGATGCCACCACGACATCGGCCACGACGGGCGCGGTCACCACGACCTGCTTCTCGGTCGACGCCGACAGTCCGCTGCTGTCGGTCACGGTCAGCCGCACGGTGTAGGTCCCGGCCGCCGCATAGTCATGCGTCGCCGTGGCGCCCGTCGCCGACGAACCGTCGCCGAAGTCCCACGCGTAGCCGCTGAGGGACGCCGCGCCGTCGGCCGTCGAGCCCGACCCGTCGACCGCGACGGTCAGGTCGGTCGCCTGGGCCGTGAAGGCCGCGGTCGGCGCCTTCAGGCCCGCGCCCAGCTGGAAGTGCGCGCGCACCTGGTCCGCGTGCAGCGTGAACGGGTACACCGCGGCCTCGTCCAGCGACCCCTTGAAGTAGTTCGACGAGGGAGCCGAGGGCCAGCCGGTCAGCGCGTCGCCGCCGATGCGGAGGTACGCGGGGTCGGTCTTGGCCGTCGTGACCGCGGCGTCCGACGCAACGAGCTCGCCGTCGACGTACAGCGTCATCCCGGATGCCCCCTGCGACACGACCGCGTGATGCCAGACGCCATCGTTCAGCGCCGTGCGTCCGGCGATCGTGGCGCGGGTCTTCCCCGCGGAGACGCCGAAGGTCAGGGTGCCGCTGTTGGTCATGTACAGCAGCCGGTCGACGCTCGCGGAGCTGCCCGTCTTGGCCGCTCCGGAGCCGATGAGCAGACCACCGGTCTTCGTGGTGGTCCGGAACCAGATCTCCGAGGAGAACTCGCTCGACACCGGCGCCTTCGCATCGGACGACACCCGCCCGGTCGTGGTGCCGGTGAAGGTGGTCGAACCGGTGCCGCTGTTCTCGATGCCCGACGACGAGGAGGTGGCCCCCGTGCCGCTCACCGGGTTGTTCGATCCGGCCCAGTCCTTCGAGACGGTGCCCATCGGGTAGTACAGCGACGGCTTGTCCGCGAGGATCCTCTTCGTGTAGGCCGAGGCGGTGCCCGCCGTGGCCTTCGCGTTCACGCTCGCGCTCGTGGCGATGTTGCCGTCGCGGTCCTTCGCGACCACCGTGTAGCTCTGCGTGGCCCCCGGGGTCGCCGTCGGGTCGTCGAGGGTGACCGTCGACTGCTTCCACCATGTGCCGCTTGCCGTCGCGGTGGCCACCGGCTCCGCCGCACCGGCCCGGTGCAGTTCGTAGGTGAGGGTCAGGTCGTCCCGATCCCAGTTCGTGGGGATCGACACCCGCGCGGTGCCGGGGACGGGCGACGTCCCCGCCGTGGGCTTCCACGCCGCATCGGACAGCCGGGGGCCGTCCTTCGCGCCGCCCGGGGGGTTCGTGGAGAAACGCACCAGCCCCTCGAACTGCCCGTTGTTGACCGAGCGGAACTCTCCGCCGATCGAGATCATGTCGCCGGCACCCGTGATCGACAGGCCCGCCTGGCCGAGGCCGCTCGTGGTGCCGACCGCGAAGTCCGGCGCCCACTGATACGGCGACGGCGCGGGAGTGCCCGCCCAGTTGGCGTACCCGGAGTAGGTGTTCGCGGAGAGGGTTCCGCGCGCGTCGGTCGTGTAGGCCTCGGCGTACTGGTATACCGCCGGGTTCTTCTGCGGCTGGAGACCCATCGTGTTGCAGGAGTGCATGTGGCTGGTGGTGTAGACCACCGCGCCGGTCGAGTACACGCCGTAATGGTCGCCGTGGCAGTCGGCGATCCACCGCACCGCCCCCGTGCCGGCCTCCGCCGCGAACGTGCCCTCGAGGTTGCCGCCGCCGGCCCAGCTCCAGCCGGTGCCGTAGACGGTGTTCGCGTCCGTCGCGAGCGCGAAGATGCCGGAGTTGCTGTTGCTGCCGCTGTTCTTCACGACCTGGGAGATGCCCCAGGCGGTGTCGACCGCCCCCGTGGACTTGTCGACGGCCGCGGTGCCGCGCAGGGTGCTGCCGTTCACCGTGGAGAAGCGCCCGCCGACGATGACCTTGGCTCCCGCCGGGTCCATCACGAGCGCATCGACCTGACGGTCCGCCTGCGGAGCCCAGCTCAGCAGCGCCCCGTTCTTCTGGTCGAAGGCGGCGAGGTTCTTCCGGGCGACGCCGTTGGCCTGGGTGAACAGACCGCCGAGGTAGATATTCGATCCGTCGGTCGTGATCGCGTACACACCGCTGCCGCCGATCGACGGCGCGAACTGCGGGACCAGCTCCCCGGTCTTGGCGTCGAGCGCCGCGAAGTTCCAGCGGTCCTTGCCGTTGACCTTGTTGAAGGTGCCGCCAATGTAGATGCGGGACCCGTCGGGCGATGCCGCGACGGCCTTGATGACGCCGTTGACCGTAGGCGCGAACGAGGACAGGGCGCCGGAGACGATGTCGTACGCCAGCACGTTCGAGCGGGTGGTCAGGGCCGTGCCGGGCGCGGCCTTCGGCTCACGCGCGTTGTCGAACTTGCCCACCGCGTACACCGTCGTGCCGATCGTGGTCTGCGCCCAGACGTACCCGTTGTCGATCTGGACGGTCGGAATCGGATCCGACGTCACCACGTTCTCATCGCGCTGCAGCTGCGGCGGCACCGTCGGCGGCACATCCGCCGCCGCGGCCCCCGCTGCTCCCACGCCCGACAGACCCGCGACCAGCAGGCCGGCCGTCAGCACTGATGCGACGGCAGCGCGCGCCCGTCGCCCGAAATTCGTGTTCCCCACCATGACTCCCCAGCCGATGTCGTTCCGAACTCCGCGTCGTCACCCTCCGCGCGCTCGACGACATCGAGACGGCGACGGATCGCCGTGACGCGGTGGTGCGAACTCCCCAGTTCGGAACTCCCCAGTCCGTCCGGCCGTGCCGGACAGGTGCGGACGCCAGACAAGCGCCGCGCCCCCACGCTAACACATCGTGTCCCCCGCTCCGGAGCCGCGCTCGGCACCCCCGGGATCAGCGCCGCGGGACCGCCGCCATGGCTGCTGCGCCCCGTCCGACCAGGCGCTCGAGGGGCCCGCGTCCGACGAACATCGACCAGAGCGTCGTCACGAGCAGCAATCCGAGGGCCGTCGCCACCCACAGGGCGTTGCTCGCGACGAACCCTCCGGGGCCGGCGACCAGCACGACCGAGAGGACGTGCGCCGTGTATGCCGTCAGCGGCATGGAGCCGAGGGCACCGAGCGGCAGCAGCACCCAGCGGAGCGGACGGCTGAGCAGCAGACACAGCGCGATCACGGCGAGCGCGAAGCCACCGGAGCCGAGGACCTCGGCCGTCCCGCCGCTGTGCGGGCCCGCGGCGAGCACGGCGCGGACCGCGGAGCCGAGCGGATCCGTCGCGGCGAGAGCCTCCGGGTAGTTCTCCCACCCCGCGGGAACGCTCACGTCCTCCGGGAGGAAGGACGAGGAATCAGCGGTGTCGCTCCACGAGGAGGCACTCGATCCGGAAACGCCGACGCCACCGTCGGCACCGCCGTCGATGGCACAGCCGACGGCGCCCAGCCCGTACCCGACCACGGCCAACAGCACCCCCACGACGAGGGCCACCACGGCCGTGCGCACCTGGTCCACCCGGAGGCGGCCGAGGGCCATGCCGGCGAGGACGAGGGCCAGCCACACGGTGAGGGGATAGGTGCCGTACAGCACGAAGCCGATCCCCGCCCCGTACGGCTGCAGCGCGATCGCGTGCAGGAGGGCCAGCAGCGCCGGACCGACCAGGGCGAGGACGGCCGCGGCGATGAGCAGCCGGCGCGGACGCCACCGCAGCACCGGGATGACGGCGATGTAGAGGAGACCGTAGAGCGTCAGGATCACGGCGATGGGCGTGTTGAGCAGCTCCAGCACCAGACCGATCAGGAAGATCACCGCGCCGCGACCGACGAGCGCGAGCCGGAGGCTCGGCACGCGCTCCGGCGCCGGGAGCACGTGCCGTCCGGTCATGAGGGCGATCGACACCCCGGCGAGCAGAGCGAAGAGGATCGACGAGCGACCGTTCACGAGGTCGGTCCACGTGCCGGGGTCGCCCCACTCGAAAGCGTCCGTCACCGCGATGTGGGCCGCGGCCATGCCGAGGATCGCGATCCCCCGCGCGACGTCGAGCCCGAGGATGCGCGGCGGCCGGCCGAACTCGTGGAACCAGCGCACGGGACGCAGAGCAGTCATCACCCGATGATCGTATGCGTCGATCACGGCGGCCTCCGCACGCATCCCGGCATACGATGGAGGGCTATGTCCTCCCCCGTGATCTCCTATCCCCCGGAGCTGCCCGTCAGCGCCGCCCGGGACGAGATCGCCGACGCCGTCCGCGACCACCAGGTCGTGATCGTCGCCGGGGCGACCGGGTCGGGGAAGACCACGCAGCTGCCCAAGATCGCCCTGGAGCTGGGCCGCGAGCGCATCGCCCACACCCAGCCGCGGCGACTGGCCGCCCGCACGATCGCCGAGCGCGTCGCCGAGGAGCTGCAGGTCGAGCTCGGCACGCTCGTCGGCTACAAGGTGCGCTTCACCGACAAGGTCTCCGACGCGACCCGCATCGCGCTGATGACCGACGGGATCCTCCTCAACGAGATCCACCGCGATCGTCTGCTGACGCGCTACGACACGATCATCATCGACGAGGCGCACGAGCGCTCCCTCAACGTCGACTTCCTGCTCGGCTACCTCGCCCGCATCCTCCCGGAACGCCCCGATCTGAAGGTGATCATCACCTCCGCCACGATCGACCCCGAGAGCTTCGCACGGCACTTCGCCACGGCGGACGGCACTCCCGCGCCCGTCATCGAGGTCTCCGGGCGCACCTACCCCGTCGAGATCCGCTACCGGCCCCTCGTCGAGGAGGGGACGGAGGAGGATGCCGCCTCCGGCGACCCGGAGGACGAGGTGAGCGCGATCGTCACGGCGCTCCGCGAACTCGACCGCGAAGCGCCCGGCGATGTGCTCGTGTTCCTGCCGGGTGAGGCGGAGATCCGCGACGCGGCCGACGCCGTGCGCGCCGCCTACGCGAAGGACCGTTCGCCCACCGAGGTCCTCCCCCTGTTCGGCCGGCTCTCCGCCGCGGAGCAGCACCGGGTGTTCGAGCGCAGCACCGTGGCCGGCGTCCGTCGCCGGGTCGTGCTCGCGACGAACGTGGCCGAGACGAGCCTCACGGTGCCCGGCATCAAATACGTCATCGACACCGGCACCGCGCGCATCTCCCGGTACAGCAACCGCTCGAAGGTGCAGCGGCTGCCCATCGAGGCCATCTCCCAGGCCTCGGCGAATCAGCGCTCCGGGCGCGCCGGCCGTACGAGTGACGGCATCGCCATCCGCCTGTACTCCGAGGAGGACTACGCACGGCGTCCCGAGTTCACCGAACCCGAGATCCTGCGCACCTCGCTCGCCTCCGTCATCCTGCAGATGCTCGCGCTCGGCTTCGGCGACATCACGGCGTTCCCCTTCCTCACCCCACCCGACTCCCGAGGCGTGAAGGCCGCGTTCGACCTGCTCACCGAACTCGGCGCCCTCCGATCCGCGCAGGGGCCGGATGACAGCCCCCGGCTCACCCGCATCGGGCGCGACATCGCCCGGATGCCGATGGACCCGCGGTTCGCGCGGATGCTCATCGAGGCGAGCCCTTCGACAGGCTCAGGGACCCAGCGGGGGTCGGGCCCTTCGACAGGCTCAGGGACCCAGCGGGGCTCAGGGACCCAGGCGGTGCTGCGGGACGTGCTCGCCATCGTCGCGGGGCTGTCGATCCAGGACGTGCGGGAGCGACCCGAGGAGCGCCGCGAGGAGGCCGACCGGCTACACGCGCGCTTCGTCGACCCGACGAGCGACTTCCTCACCCTCCTGAATCTCTGGAACCACCTACGCGAGCAGCAGCGCGAACTGGGCTCCAGCGCGTTCCGCCGGCTGTGCCGCAGCGAGCACCTCAACTACGTCCGCGTCCGCGAGTGGTTCGACGTGCACCGCCAGCTGCGGACGCTCGTGAAGACCAACGACCGGGGCGCGGAGCCGGGCGGCGCGGCGGACCCGGACGCCATCCACCGCGCGCTGCTGTCCGGACTGCTGTCGCAGATCGGCGTCCTCGACGAGCGCACCGCCCCCGCGGGCAAGAACCACGCCCCCGCGAAGGACGCCCGCCGCCGGATCACCGAGTACCGAGGCGCGCGCGGCATCCGCTTCTCGATCTTCCCGGGATCGGGCCTGCGCAAGAAGAGCCCCCGGGCGGTCATGGCCGCCGAGATCGTGGAGACCTCCCGCACATTCGCTCGCACGGTCGCCGCCATCGACCCGGCCTGGGCCGAACCCCTCGCCGGCGACCTCGCGAAGCGGCAGGTCACCGAGCCGCACTGGTCCAAGGACGCCGGCGCCGCCGTGGCGTTCGAGAAGGTCACCCTGTTCGGGGTCGAGATCATCCCGCGCCGCCGGGTGCAGTTCGCCCGCATCGACCGGGCCGCCTCGCGCGAGCTCTTCGTGCGTCATGCGCTCGTCGAGGGCGAATGGGACCCGTCCCGCATCGACAAGCGGGTCAGCGCGTTCTGGCGCAGCAACGCCGAGCTCCGCCGCCGCCTGGAGAAGCTCGAGGAGCGCGAGCGGCGCCGCGACATCCTGGCCGGCGACGAGGCCGTCTTCCGCTTCTACGACGAGCGCATCCCCGCCGACGTTTTCGACGTGCGCTCGTTCGAGAAGTGGTGGCGCGAGGCGCTGACCGCGACGCCGAAGCTGCTCGTGATGCGCGAGAGCGACCTCATCGACGACGAGGACCGCGCCGACCAGCGCGAGTTCCCGACCCGGTGGACCCAGGGCGACCAGCTGCTCGGCCTCGCGTACCGGTTCGAGCCGGGTGCCCCCGACGACGGCGTGAGCGTCGTGGTCCCGCTGCCGCTGCTCGCCCAGATCGAGGACCGCGGTTTCGACTGGCAGGTGCCGGGGCTCCGTGCCGAGCTCGTCACCGGGCTGCTGCGTGCGCTGCCCAAGGCCATCCGGCGCCACGTCGTCCCCGCCGCCGACTGGGCCGAGAAGTTCGGCGCGGCGCTGGCCGACGAGGGACCGGAGGCGCACGGCGGCCTCCCCCCGCGCACCCTCAAGGAGGCGCTCGCACGGCTCGTGCAGCCGCTCGCGAACCAGGTGGTCACGGCCGCCGACTTCGACGACGACCGGGTGCCGGCGCACCTGCGCATGAACTTCCGCGCCGTGGACGAGCGCGGACGCGTCGTCGGGTCCGGGCGCGATCTCCGGGCGCTGCAGGCCGAGCTCTCCGACCGGGCGCGCACCAGCGTCGCCCGCTCCATCGCCCGCCCCGGGCGCGCGGAGGCACCGGGACCGCGCGGCGCGGAGCGCGTGGCCGCCGCGCCCGTCGAGCAGACCGGCCTGACGGGGTGGACGTTCGGCGACCTCCCGGCGGTCATCGACACGAAGGTCGCCGGCGGCGTCGTCCGCGGGTATCCGGCGATCATCGATGCCGGCAAGAGCGTGTCGGTGCGGGTCGAGGCGACCCCCGACGCCGCAGCCGCCGCCACACGCGACGGCGTGCTGCGTCTCGTCCTGCTCGCGGTGCCGTCGCCGTCCTCGTACGTGCAGCAGCACCTCACCAGCCAGGAGAAGCTCGCGCTCGCCGCCTCGCCGTACCCGTCGGCGGCCGCGCTCATCGAGGACTGCCGGGCCGCCGTCGCCCGCCGCGTCATCGATGCCGCGACCGGAGGTGCCGACGGCCGCGACCGCGGCGTCGTGCGCACCGAGGCCGAGTTCGCCCGGGTGCGCGACGCCGTCTCGGCCGTGCTCGTCGACGATCTCTTCGCCTGCGTCTCGCTCGTCGCCCGCATCCTCACGAAGGCGCGGGAGGTGGAGCGGGGCATCAAGGCGCAGAACTCGCTGGCGCTGCTCGGCCCGCTCAACGACATCCGCACCCAGCTCTCCGGGCTGCTGCACCCCGGATTCGTCGCGGCGGCGGGAGTCGACCGGCTCGCCCACTTCCCCCGCTACCTCGACGGCATGATCGACCGGCTGAAGACCCTCGCGAACGAGCCGGGCAAGGACCGCGCGCGGATGACCGAGTTCGAGCGGATGGCGGTGCTGTTCGCGGACGCCGGGGGCACGATCCCCCTCGCGCCCGACGCTTCCCCCGCGATCGTCGAGGTGCGCTGGCTGCTGGAGGAGTACCGGGTCAGCGTCTTCGCCCAGCGCCTCGGCACCGCGCAGCCGGTGTCGCCGCAGCGGATCACCAAGGCGCTCGCAGGGAAGTGACCCCCGCCGGGTAGCCTGAGGGCATGGCCCGCGCGATCGTCTACACCGAGTTCGGATCCCCCGCTGTCCTCCACCTCATGGAGGTGCCCGACCCCGTGCCCGTCCGCGGCGAGGCGCTGGTGCGCATCGAGGCGGCCGGCGCCAACCCCATCGACGCGAAGCTCCGCAGCGGCAAGCGCCCGTCCGCGCCGATCACCGAGCCGCGTCCGGTCGGATTCGACGGCGCCGGGGTGATCGAGGTGCTGGGCGAGGGCGTGGACGGGTTCGAGGTCGGCGACCGCGTCGCGATCCGCGACACGCTCGGAACCTACGCCTCCGCGCGCGCGGTCGAGGCCGACAAGCTCGTGAAGCTGCCGGACGCGGTCACCGCGGCCGAGGGCGCGGCGATCGGCATCCCGGCCGGTACCGCGTATCAGTCCCTCCGCTCGCTCGCCGTGACGGCCGACGACGTGCTCCTCGTGCACGCGGGCTCCGGCGCGGTCGGTCAGGCCGCCGTGCAGTTCGCGGTCGCCTGGGGCGCGACCGTGATCGCCACCGCGAGCCCCGCCCGGCACGATCAGCTCCGCGAGCTCGGTGCGATCCCCGTGGCCTACGGCGACGGCCTGCTCGACCGCGTCCGCGCGGCGGCCCCCTCCCCCGTGACGGTCGCCCTGGACTGCGCGGGCACCGACGAGGCGATCGAGACCTCCGTCGCCCTGGTCGCCGACCGCGACCGCATCGCGACCATCGTCCGCGGTCCCGACGCCGCCGACTTCGGCATCCGGGCGTTCTCCGGCGGGTCCCCCGAGCCGCTCACGCCGCAGGAGCTGGAGTGGCGCGCCGAGGCGCTGCAGAAGACCGTGGACCTCCTGGCCGCGGGCGACTTCACCATCGAGCTCGGCCCGGAGCTGCCCCTCGCCGAGGCGGCACGGGCCCACGAACTCATGGAGACCGGCGGGGCCACGGGGAAGATCATTCTCGTCCCCTGAGGGATCAGGGTGGCACCGGAGCGGAGTCGCGGCCGCGACGGGCTCCGACCCGAGCGCCTACCCTCCGGGGCAGTCGCACTCACTGCCGCTGTAGCACTGGCACACCGAGTCGGGGTAGTCGGCCTTGGTGGCGGTGAGTCTGACGTCGAGGTCTTCGAGCGGGACGATGTCCTCGATGCCGTCCAGTTCCGGGATGTCCGGGCAGTCCGCGGGGCCGGTCTCCACGATCTCTTCGCCTCGCGGAAAGGTCAGGGTGAAGCACACCGCCCCCTGACGCTGCTCGTACCACCAGCCACCGCCCGTCTGCGCGCCACCGAATGCGAGGAGTGTCAGGGTGGTGCCGTCGCCCCTCTTGTCGAGGTCGAGGAGCTTGAGGGGGTTGCCGTCGAGCTCGTCGGTTCCGTCCCGGAGGTCGGAGGCGAGGGAGAGTTCGGCGATGGTCGTTTCCGGGTCCGTGACGATCTTGCCGCGGTGCTCCCACATGTCGTCCTGCGCGTCTTCGATGGAATCCGCGAGGCTCACCCGCACGAGGTTCTCGATGCTCGGCGCGCACCCGACGAGCATGACGGCCGCAGCGACGAAGCCGACGACAGGGAGGCTTCGGCGCCGCAGACGGCTTGTCATGATGCGACCGTAGCGCATCCGATGACGACCTCCCTGTCGGTCAGGCGGGAGCGACGGGGCGGCCGAGCGAGAGCATCAGCCGGTTCGCCCAGTTGAAGAAGGCCGCGCCGTGCACGACGTCCGCGATCTCGAGGTCGTCCAGTCCGGCCGCACGGAGGCGCGCGATGTGCGCGGGACCGAACGCGCGAGGCGTGTCGGTCAGCGCGACCGCGGCGGCGACGATCGCGTTCCAGCGCTCCCCGAGGTCCGCGTCCACGCCCTCGGCGAGGAGCGCGTCGACGTCCTCCGGCCGCTTGCCGTGGTGCGCCGCGAACCGGGAGTGCACCGACGCGCAGAACACGCAGCCGTTGCGGCGGGAGGCGGCGGTGGCCGCGAGCTCCCGCTCCGCGCGGGGCAGCCCCTCCGCGGTGTTGTAGAAGATGTCCTTGTCGACGAGGGTGCGGGCGCGGAGCACCTCCGGGTCGCGGGCGAGCAGCCGGAAATACTCGTTCTTCGCGCGGGCGGCGTCGACGAGGCCCTCGAGGTGCCGCGGGGTGAGATCCTCCTCCGCCAGCGGCGCGAGGTGCGGCGTCCAGCCGACCTCCGCGCGGGTGAAGGCGTCCGGATAGGGGGCGTCGTCGTGGCGGAGCACGGTGTCGGCGGCGGTCATGCGGCTTCCTCGTCGGTGGTTGTGGTGGTGGTTGTGTCCGTGGTTATGGTGGTGGCGGTGTCCGTGGTGGTGGTGGCGGTGTCCGTGGTGGTGGTACTGCTGGTGAGTCCGGCGTCCTGGAGCACCCGCAGGCCGGTGACCACCCGCTGCTGAAAGGCGAGGAACGACACGAGCTGCGACAGTGTCACGATGCCGTCCGTCGACCAGCCGGCGTCGTGCAGGCGACCGAGGTCGGCGCCGGATGCCTCGCGGGGGCGGAACACCAGCAGGTGCGTGTGTGCGAGAGCGGCCGCGAGGCGCTCCCCCAGGGCCGTCGACGCCGCCTCGTCCGGAAGGTAGCGGGTCCCGTCGGTGCTCTCGGCCTCCAGCCCGCGCTCGGTGTAGGCGCCGAACGGTCCCGTGGTCGCGGCGGCTCCGGCCTCCCGGGCGACGATCGCGGCGCGCCCCGGGTCGATCTCGCCGGCCCTCCCGGCGCAGAACGCCGCCGTCGGGTCGTCGGCACCGGCGAGCGCGGTCGCGAACGCGGCGATGAGCGCGCGCTCCGCGAGCGACACGTCCTCCGCGGAGACCGGGTGGAACAGCGCATCGAAGCTCGCCTGGAGCTGCTCCCTGGTCACGGGACGGCGGCGCCGCAGCGCATCCAGCTTCGGCGTCACCCCCGTCAGCTGGTCGACGATGTCGGCGGTCATGCGTTCTCCTTCACGGTGGGGGTGGTGGCGGACGTACGGGTGTCCTCGGGGTCGTGCGGGGTCAGCGCGTAGCCGAGGGCCGGAGCGACCTCCGTCGCGAACAGCTCGATCGACCGCAGGACGTGGGCGTGCGGCGCATCGACCGAGTGCACCTGGAACGCCACTTCGGTCGCACGGTGCAGGGTCGTGTCGGCGGCGAGCGAGGCGACGACCTCGTCGGGGGTGCCGACGTGCGTGTCGAGCGCGGCGATGAGGTCGTCGAGGCCGTCGCCGGGGATCGTCTGACCCTGCCGGCGGAAGCCCTCGGCCGCTCGCCGCAACCCGACCTCGGCGAACCGGAGCGCCTCGGCGCGGTCGTCCGCCACGAACACCGTGCGGGAGGCGGTGATGCGCGGCGTCGCGCCGGCGGGCAGCGCGTCGAGGTAGGCGTCGATGACGGGGTCCTGCAGCGCGGACAGCGGCGCGTGCAGGCGGTCGGCGGGGCGAGGCTGCGTGCGGGACAGCAGCAGCCCGTGACCGTGGATGCCCGCCCGATGACCGCCGGGTGCCGAGAACGTCGCCTGCCAGATGCGCGAGGCCAGCGTCCCCGCATCGGGATACAGCGTGTTCCCCGCCCCGATGTCCCGGCCTGCGAGAGCGTCCAGCAGGACGCCGAGCTTGCGGTCGTAGGTGGGCCCCTTGTCGCGCACGTCCGCCCCGAAGGGCGCGAAGGATGACGGGGTGCCGCCGCTGCCGAGCCCGAGGTCGATCCGCCCGTCCGCGAGCAGATCGGCCACCACCGCGTCCTCGGCCACGCGGACCGGGTCTTCGAGAGGCAGGGTGATGATCCCGGTGCCGAGGCGGATCCGCGCCGTGCGGGCCGCCGCGTGCGCGAGGAAGACGAGCGGCGAGGGCAGCCCGCCTTCCGCCGCCCGGAAGTGGTGCTGCGCCACCCAGGCCCTCCCCACGCCGTGCACCTCGGCGTGCTGGATCTGCGCCAGCGCGAGGCGGTAGCGGTCCGCCGGGGAGGCGTCGTCGAGGAGCCGGGTGAAGAACGCGACGGTGGGACGAGCGGCGGTGGGCGTGGTCATGCGATGATCTCCGTTCGGCCGGGGACCGCGGCCAGCAGCTCCCGGGTGTTCTCGTGCTGCGGGTCGTGGAACAGCTCTTCGGTCGGCCCGTCCTCCACGACGCGTCCGCGGTGCATGACCGAGACGGTGTGGCTGATGCGGCGCACCACGGCGAGGTCGTGCGAGATGAAGAGGTAGGTGAGGCCGAGTTCGGCCTGCAGCCCCGTGAGCAGTTCGAGGATGCGCGCCTGCACCGTCACATCCAGCGCCGACACGGCCTCGTCGAGCACGAGGATCTCGGGATCGACGGCGAGCGCCCGCGCGATCGCGACCCGCTGCCGCTGCCCGCCGGACAGCTCACCGGGCGTGCGACGGGCGACGTCCGCGGGCAGCGCCACGCGCTCGAGCAGGGCGACCGCACGATCCCGACGCTCGGACCGGCCACCGATACGGAAGTTGTGCAGCGGCTCGGCCACGATGTCGGCGATCCGCTGCCGCGGGTCCAGGGAGGCGAAGGGGTTCTGGTACACGAGCTGGATCCGCCGGCGCAACGCGCGGAGCCGGGCGCCCTCGACAGCGGTGGCGTCCTCGCCCGCGAGCTCCACGGCACCGGCGTCCGGACGCAGGAAGCGGGTGACCAGGCGCGCGGTCGTGGACTTGCCCGATCCGGACTCGCCGACCAGCGCATGGGTCGTCCCGCGCCGCACCCGGAAGGAGACGTCGTCGACCGCCCGGAAGCGCTCACGCCCGGCCACCCGGAACTCCTTCACGAGTCCCGTGGCGACGATCTCGTACGGCTTCTCGGCGGCCACCGCCGCGGCGTCCCGCAGGAACGGCGGGGCGTCCGGACGGCGGAAGCCCGTCGTGAACGCGGGCGCATCGGCGAGCAGCTGCCGCGTGTACGGGTCCGCCGGGTCGGAGAGCACCCGGGCGCTCGGCCCCTCCTCCACGATCCGGCCGTCCTTGAGGACCGCGATCCGTGCCGCGCGGTCCGCGGCCACGCCGAGGTCGTGGGTGACGAGCAAAATGCTCGTGCCGTCCTCGCGCTGCAGCTCGTCCAGCAGATCGAGCACCCGGCGCTGCACGGTGGCGTCGAGAGCGCTGGTGGGCTCGTCGGCGATGAGCAGCCGGGGGCGGAGCGCGATCGCGGCCGCGATGAGCACGCGCTGCCGCATGCCGCCGGAGAGCTCGTGCGGATACTGGCGCGCCCGCAGATCGGGGTCGTCCAGCCCGACCCGGTCCAGCAGCTCGAGCACCCGGGCCCGACGGGACCGCCGGTCGCGGTGCCCGTGCAGGCGCAGCACCTCGGCGACCTGCACGCCGACGGGGCGCACCGGGTCGAGCGACGTCGTCGGATCCTGCGGGACCAGCCCGACCTCCGACCCGCGGATGCCGCGGAGCGCCCGATCCGACCATCCGGAGATGTCGAGATCACCGAGCCGGACGCGACCGCTCTCGACCCGTCCCCCCTCCGGCAGCAGCCCGAGGAGGGCGTGCGCCGTGGTCGACTTGCCGGAGCCCGACTCGCCGACGAGGGCCAGGGTCTCCCCCTCGGCGATGGTGAAGGAGACGCCGTGCACGACCTCGCGGCCGGCGTACGAGACCCGCAGGTCCGTCGCGGTGAGGACGGAGGTTGGCGCGGTCATCGGGTGCTCCTTCCGAGGCGGTGGCTGATCGGGATCACCACGGGCGAGGACGTGCGCGCGGTCATCGAGAGTTCCTTCCGAGGCGGTGGCTGATGCGGTTGGCGCTGAGCACCACGGCGACCACGACGAGGCCGGGCAGCGCCGTGAGCCACCAGGCGGTCGCGATGTAGTTGCGCCCATCCGCGATCAGCAGTCCCCACTCGGGCGTGGGCGGCGGGGCCCCGTAGCCGAGGAACCCGAGGGTGGAGATGGCGAGGATGGCCGTGCCGAACTGCAGCGCGGCGAGCGCGATGATCGGGGTGAGCGCGTTCGGGAGCACATGCCGGCGCAGCACGGCGACGAAGGTGCCCCCGCTGCCGAAGGCCGCCTCGACGTATTCGGTGCGGCGCACCCGTGCCACCTCGGCCCGCATGAGCCGCGCGAAGGCCGCGACACTGCCGAGGCCCACGGCGATCGCCGCGTTCACCGTGCCGAAGCCGAGCAGGATGATGACCGACAGCGACAGCAGCAGACCGGGGATCGCCAGCAGCACGTCGACGATGCGCATCAGCACGTCGTCCACGACGCCGCCGGTCGCGCCGGCGACAGCTCCGAGGAGGGTGCCGAGCGCGAGGCCGACGGTCACGGCGATGAGCGCCCCCGACAGCGAGTGCACGGCCCCGTGCACGACCCGGCCGAAGAGGTCGCGGCCGAGGGCGTCGGTCCCGAACCAGTGCGCGGCGCTCGGCGGCAGCAGCTTGTCGGCGGGCACACCGGTCAGCGGATCGCCGGGCGCGAAGACCCCGGGGATCACCGCCCACAGCACCGCCACGCCGACGACCGCGAGCGCGAGGGAGAGGCCCCAGGCGCGCGAGCGCCGCCGCGGACGGGAGGAGGGCCCGGGTGCCGGCCCGGACGGCGCGGGCGGCGCACCGGGCGTCTCGACGGACGTCTCCGCGATCACGGGAGCAGTCATGCGGGTACCTCCTGGGCGGCGGGACGGACGGGCCGCGATCGGGCGGCACGGGCCGACCGACGCTGTCGCGGATCGATGAGGGGTGTGGCGAGGTCGACGGCGAAGCTGATGACGACGAACCCCAGCGCCGACAGCAGCACCACCCCCTGCAGCACCGGGATGTCCTGGTTCGCGACGGCCTGTTCCGTCAGACGACCGATGCCGGTGCGCCCGAAGACCGTCTCGGTGACGACCGCGCCGCCCACGAGCTCGCCGAACAGGACGCCCGCGATGGTGAGCGTCGGAACCGCGGCGTTGCGCGCCACGGACCGCGTCAGCACCCACGCCGGCGGCGCGCCTTTCGCCCGCACCACCGTCACGAACGGCTGCGCCTGCACCCGGTCGATGGATCGGACCAGGACCTGCGCGAGCGGCGCCGAGATCGGCACGGCGAGGGTGAGGACGGGCAGGATCAGCCCGCTGACGGGGTCGGCCCCGACGATCGGCACCCAGCCGAGCCCGAACGAGAACACCTGGATGAGGAGGATCCCGAGCCAGAACACCGGCACAGCGACGAACAGGCCCGGCACCTGACGCAGGCCGTCCCGCAGCCAGGCGAACGGTGCGAGGGTCGAGAGCGCCGCGATGAGCACGGCCAGCAGCACGGCGACCAGCAGCCCGAGCGCCGCGAGCAGCAGCGTGGCGGGCAGCGCCTCGGCGAGCATCGTCCGCACCGGGGTGCCGTACTGGGTCGAGTAGCCGAAGTCTCCGGCGAGGAACCCGAGCCCGGCGTGCACGTACTGCTCCCCCCACGGCACGTCGGTGCCGTACGCGGCCCGGATGTCGTCGAGCTGGGCCGGCGACAGCCCCAGGCTGGGATCGGAGAACTTGATGAGGATCGCGTCTCCCGGCAGCAGCTGCAGCAGGAAGAACGTGGCCGTGAAGGCCGCGATCAGCACGATCGCGGCCTGCCCGGCCCGGCGCAGGACGAAGGTCATGGGGTCACCGTGATCCTCAGTGCTCCGCGAGCCACACGCCGGAGAACGTGGGGCGTCCGACCGACTCGAAGGCCACCCCGTGCACGTACGCCGCCGCCCCGTACACCTGCGGCTCCTCGAAGAGCGGGATCACGTACGCCTGCTCTGCGATGTAGTCCTGCACGGCCTGCGACGCGGCCACCCGCTTGTCGGCGTCCGGCTCGGAGGCGACGGCGAGGAGCAGCTCGTCGAGCGTCGCGTCCTGCGAGATCAGCACGTCGCGGTTCTTCGTGAAGTACTGGCTCTTGATCACGTCGAGGTCGGCGCGCCCGACCATCGAGTGGTAGAACCCCGTCTTCAGCGGATCACGCGTGTCCTCCGCGTAGCTGCCCGCATCGCCGGGCTTGACGGTGAGCTCCACGCCGACCGCCGCGAGCTGCTGCGCCACGAGCTCCAGGGTCTGCTTCGACAGCGGCTGCGGCTTGGCCTCGTAGACCGTGATCGACAGCCGCTCGCCGTCCTTCTCGCGGATGCCGTCGGCGCCGGGCTCCCAGCCGGCCGCGTCGAGCAGCGCCTCCGCCTTCTCCGGGTCGTGGGCGTAGTGCGCCGACTCGTCCTTGTAGCCGACCGCCTGCGACGAGAGCACCGAGGTCGCGACCGGGTAGTTCTCGGTGAACAGGGTGTCGACCACCTCCTGGGCGTCGACCGCGGCGATGATCGCCTGGCGCACGCGGATGTCCGCCAGCAGCGGGTTGCCGGGGCGGAGCGCGATCGAGTTGTTCACGCCGCGGGTCTGCGGGGCGTAGAGGGTGAATCCGGCCCCCTCGACGCGGTCCTCGTCGAACGCCTGCACGTAGCGGACGTAGTCGGCCTGGCCCGCGAGCAGCGACCCGATGCGCACGGAGTCCTCGGGTGTGACCAGCACGTGCACGGCGTCGAGGTAGGGGCGGCCGTCGTTCTCGGCGCTGTCCGGGCCCCAGTCGTAGTCGTCGCGGGCGGTGAGGGTGTACTCGGTGCCGAGCTTCTCGTCCGTCACGGTGAACGGACCGGAGCCGATGATCGCCTCCGCGTTGCCCGCGCCGAAGTCCTCGATGGTGCCGTCCAGCGTCTCCGGCGACAGCAGGCCCGAGTTGATGGTCGACGTCGCCTGCAGGAACCCGGGCGACGGCGCGCTGAAGCGGAACGTGACGGTGTCGTCGTCCACGACCTCGCTGCCGGCGTAGTTGTTGATGGCCTCGGAGACGGTGAGCCCGCGCTCGGCGTCACCCAGGCCGTAGGTGTCGAAGTTC
This sequence comes from Microbacterium sp. BLY, assembly GCF_017939615.1. Classification (NCBI taxonomy): domain Bacteria; kingdom Bacillati; phylum Actinomycetota; class Actinomycetes; order Micrococcales; family Microbacteriaceae; genus Microbacterium; species Microbacterium sp. BLY. The sequence goes on along the minus strand of NZ_JAGKSR010000002.1, from coordinate 51,700 downwards.
TTGGCCACGGCGGCGGCATCGACGGGCGTGCCGTCCGAGAACGTCACGCCCGGATTGAGGTCGAACGTGTACTCGGTGGCGTCGTCGTTCACGGTCCATTCGGCGGCGACCCAGGGCTCGATCTCGAGCGTCTCCGGGTTCTGCCAGGTGAGCCGGGCGGCGATGTTGTTGACGATGCCGCCGTTCGGGTAGAAGCCGGCCTGCGGCGGGTAGAGGTTCGTGTAGGCCTGGTGCTCGAGGTAGGTGAGCGTGCCGCCGGCGACCGGGTCCCCCGCGTCGGCCGGGGTATTCCCCGGGGCCGGCGAGGTGGCGCAGGCGGCGAGGCTGCCGGCGAGGACGAGCGGGACCGCGACGGCGGCGGTGCGGATGAGGCGGCGGTTCATGGGGAGGACTCCTCGGGTTCGGAAGGCGGGGTGTCGGGTGCGGAAGGGGTGCGCGTGGTGTTCACGGTAGGAAGCGGCAGGGCGCGGGGGCGAGGCGGCGGACTCCGGGTGTCGCGAGACGACACCCGTGGTCACGCACCGACACGCGACGTCACACGGAGGCGGTCACGCAGCGTCTCCGCGCGGGCCCCCTGGCCGGTCTCGTCCGGGGTCCGGAGGAGACCGCGACGACGGAGCTCGGGGGCCGCGAGCTCCGTGAAGGCCTCGAACTGCGCCGGCTGGAACGCGGAGAGGATGTGGAAGCCGTCGGCGGCGCCCTCGTCGCGCCACAGCTCGAAATGGTCGGCGATCGTGCCGGCGTCGCCGACGACGAAGGCCGCAGGGACGGCGTGCGCGGCGACGAGGTGCCGCCAGGTCGGCGCGTCCGGCGTCTCGACCCGGAGTCCGGCGATCCGCGCGAGCCGTTCGACGAGCGCGGCGCCCCGCTCCCCCAGCCGTGCGGCTTCCGCGGTCGTCACCGCGGCGTCGAAGTCAGCCACCCGCAGCGGGTCGTCGGCGGCCACCTCCAGCGCGTCGGCGAGGGCTTCCACCGTGCGGTTCGGCGGGAACCCGAGACGGTCCCGCTGCGAATCCTCCGCGAGCGGCACGAGTTCCAGCAGGCGCCGGACGATCCGCTGGGCGTCGGCGTCCGACTCGGCGACGACGGGGAGCACCGGGGCGATGACCTTCAGCTCCTCCGCCGCGCGACCCGCCTCCGCCGCGATGTCCCGGAGCAGCCGCCGCGTGGCCACGGCATCGACGAGGGTCGGGGCGGCGATGAGGGCGAGGTCGGCGGCGGTCGCGGCGAGCGCCCGTGACCGCGGCGAGGTGCCGGCGTGCACGATCGGGATGCGCCCCTGCGGCGGACGTGCGACGTTGAGCGGTCCGTCGACGCGGACGTGCGCCCCCGCGACGCCGGCCGGATGCAGGCCCTGCGGGTCGATCAGCACGCCGCGCTCGGCGTCCGCGATCCAGGCGTCCTCGTCCCAGGAGTCCCAGAGCCGGCGCAGCGCGACGACGAACTCCTCCGCCCGGTCGTAGCGCGTCTCGGTGTCGGCGTGCGCGTCCCGACCGTGGTTGCCGGCGGCCCGCGGCTCCGCGCCGGTCACGAGGTTGATCCCGGCGCGCCCGTGCGTGAGGACGTCGAGCGATGCCAGCGCCCGCGCCGTGGCGTAGGGGTCGGCATAGGTGGTGTTCACGGTCGCGATGAGCCCGATCCGCGACGTCACCCCGGCGAGGAACAGCACCGCGCTCAGCGGGTCGATGCGGGCCAGCAGGTACGGATCGCGGAACTCCAGGTCCGGTCCGGTCGCGAGCCAGTCGCCGAAGAAGAGGTAGTCCAGGCCGGCGTCCTCCCCCGCGCGCGCGATGCGGCGGAGGATGTCGGCGTCGCCCGCGGGGTCGCGGTGGGCGCCGGGGTACCGCCATCCGGAGGGGTAGGCGCCGAGGGTGCGCACCATGGCGCCGATCACGAGGGGTTCCGTCATGCCGACACGGTAGGAGCGCGACGGCGGCCCCGGCCACGACGACGATGCCGGGGGTCACAGGATGTCACAGACGGTCATACGCCCCACCCTCTACGCTGAGAGGATGACTGGACTTCGTTGGGGAATCCTCGCGACCGGCGGCATCGCCGGCGCCTTCGCATCCGATCTGCGCACGGCCGGCCTCGACCTCGTCGCCGTGGGCTCGCGCTCGCAGGAGTCGGCCGATGCCTTCGCCTCGCGCTTCGACATCGCGCACGCGCATCCGTCGTACGAGGCACTGGTCTCCGATCCCGACGTCGACATCATCTACGTCTCCACGCCGCACCCGATGCACCACGAGAACGCCCGGCTCGCCCTGGAGCACGGCAAGCACGTGCTCGTGGAGAAGGCGTTCACCCTCAACCGCGCCCAGGCGGAGGATCTCCAGCGGCTCGCCGCCGAGCGCGGACTCCTCGTCATGGAGGCGATGTGGACGCGCTACCTGCCGCACATGGTCCGCATCCGCGAGCTCATCGCCGACGGGGCGCTGGGCGAGATCCGCACGGTGAGCGCCGACCACACGCAGCAGCTCCCCACCGACCCCGCCCATCGCCTGAACGCGCTCGAACTGGGCGGCGGGGCGCTGCTCGACCTCGGCATCTATCCGATCTCGTTCATCTGGGACGTCCTGGGCGCGCCGACGACCATCCGCGCCGTCGGGCGCCTCGTCGAGACGGGTGCCGACTCCGAGGTCGCCACCGTCATGACCCATGAGGGCGGCGCGGTCTCCACGAGCCTGTCCTCCTCCCGCGGCGCCGGCCCCAACGTCGCGAGCATCGTCGGCACGGCGGCCCGCATCGACATCGACCGGGTCTGGTACGCCCCGACGACCTTCCGCCTCGTCCTCCCGGACGGCACGGTGCAGGAGGAGTACATCTCCTCCATCGACGGCCGCGGCATGCAGTACCAGGCATTCGCGGCCGAGCGCCTGGTCCGCGACGGGATCCTCGAGGGCGACGTCCTCCCCATCGCGGAGAGCGTCGCGATCATGGGCACCCTGGACGAGATCCGCGCGCAGATCGGCGTGCGCTACCCCGGTGAGGAGGACGCCCGTGGCTGAGACGACCGACGCCCGCGTGGCGGTCTACCTGGACTTCGACAACATCGTCATCTCCTGGTACGACCGGGTCCACGGTCGCAACTCCTACGGCAAGGACCGCCAGCGCATCACGGAGAACCCTCACGACCCGGAGGTGGCCGAGCGGCTGAGCCGGGCCATGATCGAGGTCGGCGCGATCATCGACTACGCGGCGTCCTTCGGCACCCTCGTGCTGACGCGGGCGTACGCGGACTGGTCGTCACCGGTCAACGCCGAATACCGCTCGCAGCTCGTGGCGCGCGCAGTCGACCTCGTGCAGCTCTTCCCGGCCGCGGCGTACGCGAAGAACGGCGCCGACATCCGGCTCGCGGTCGACGCGGTCGAGGACATGTTCCGGCTCCCCGACCTGACGCACGTCGTCATCGTCGCGGGCGACAGCGACTACGTCCCGCTCGCGCAGCGCTGCAAGCGACTCGGCCGATATGTGATCGGGGTGGGCGTGGCCGGGTCGACGGCGAAGTCGCTCGCCGCCGCCTGCGACGAGTTCGAGTCGTACGATTCGCTCCCCGGCGTGGCCCGTCCGGCCAAGGCGGCACAGCCCGCGGTCGCGGAGCCTCCTGCGGAGCCCGAGCCCCCGGCCCCGGAGGCCGCGGCGAAGCCGAAGTCGGCACCGAAACGGGCGAAGACCAAGAGCGCGAGCAAGCCCCCCGCCGAGGAGCCCAAGGTCGAGGAGAAGATCGACGATCAGGGCGAGGCCACCCGGCTCCTGGAGCGGGCGCTGCGGCTCGGGCACGACAAGGCGGGCGCGGACGAATGGCTGCACAGCTCGGCCGTCAAGACGCACATGCGTCGCATGGACCCGTCGTTCAGCGAAAAGGCCCTCGGCTACCGGTCGTTCTCCGACTTCCTCAAGTCGCGCGACGACATCGCCGAACTCGAGGAGACCGGGCACGAGCGCCTGGTCCGCCTGCGCGAGCCCTGAGCACGCCCGGGCGCCCGGGCGCCCGGGTTCCCGTCACTGGTGGCGGAACGCGGCGTCGAAGGCGGCGGCCGGCTGCGGCCACAGCAGAGAGCGCACGAAGCCGAGCGCTTCGGGGGCGCCGTGCAGCCGGTCCATGCCGGCGTCCTCCCATTCGATCGAGATCGGGCCGTCGTAGCCGATCGCGTCGAGCGCGCGAAATGCGTCCTCCCACGGCACGTCGCCGTGGCCGGTGGAGACGAAGTCCCAGCCCCGCCGCGGGTCGCCCCACGGGAGGTGCGAGCCGAGCACTCCCGCACGGCCGTTCCGCGGCCGCAGGCGGGTGTCCTTGCAGTCGACGTGGTAGATCCGGTCCGCGAAGTCGACGATGAAGCCGACGGGGTCGATGTTCTGCCACATCATGTGGGAGGGGTCCCAGTTGAAGCCGAACGCGTCACGGTGGTCGATGGCGTCGAGGGCGCGCACGCTCGACCAGTAGTCGTAGGCGATCTCTCCCGGATGCACCTCGTGGGCGAAGCGCACGCCCTCGCCGTCGAACACGTCGAGGATCGGGTTCCAGCGGTCCGCGAAGTCCTGGAAGCCCTGGGCGATCACCGCCTCGGGCACGGGCGGGAACATCGCCACGTAGGGCCAGACCGACGAACCGGTGAAGCCGACGACGGTGTCGACGCCGAGTTTCCGCGCCACCCGCGCCGCCCGCTTCATGTCCTCCGCCGCCCGCTGCCGCACCCCCTCGGCCTCGCCGTCGCCCCAGACGTACGGGCGCAGGATTCCCTGGTGCCGGAAGTCGATCGGGTCGTCGCACACCGCCTGCCCGGCGAGGTGGTTCGAGATCGCGAACACCTGCAGGCCGTGCCGGTCGAGGATCTCGCGACGGGAGGCGACGTAGGCGTCGTCCTCGTCCGCCCGGCGGAGGTCGAGGTGGTCGCCGGATGCGGCGATCTCCAGCCCGTCGTACCCCCACTCCGCGGCGAAGCGGGCCACCTCCTCGAACGGCAGGTCGGCCCACTGGCCGGTGAACAGGGTGACCGGGTGGCTGCTCATGGATACTCCTTCGTATCGCGCCGGACGCGTCCTGCGCGCGGGGGTCAGGCGCCGAGGGCGCGGAGGTGGGCGATGCTGCGGGCGGCGAGATCGTGCTGGCTGGCCGCGAGCGGTCGCCACACCGAGGCCGCGACCGCGATCGTCGCGTTCTCGCCGGTGAAGCTCTCCAGTCCGAGAACACCGCGGTAGCCGACGTCGTCGAGCGCACGGAGCATCTCGGGCCAGTCCGTATGGTCGTCGCCGACGGCACCCCGATCGCTGCCGCACACCTGCACGTGCGCGAGGGCGGCGCCCGCGGCGCGGACCGCCTCGGCAGGGTGCTTCTCCTCGATGTTGAGGTGGTACGTGTCGAGGGCGAGCCCCACACCGGCGCCGAGCAGCGGCTCCAGCGCCTCGAGGCTCTGTCCCACCGTGTTCAGCAGGCTGGTCTCGTAACGGTTCAGGGGTTCCACGGCCAGGATCAGCCCGCGGTCGGCGGCGTCGCGGGCGAGCGGAGCGAGGTTCTCCCGGAGCTCGCCGATCGCGGCCGCCCGCTCTCCCGCACTCAGGCGCCAGGTGACACCCGTCGGAGCGTAGAACGGTCCGGCGACCACCGGCGACCGCAGGATCACGGCCGCGTCCAGGCAGGCCCGGAGGTAGTCCTGCGTGGCGGGGACGTCGCCCGCCCGCGCCAGCAGCGAACGCCCTGGTCCCATCGCCCCGACGACGACCGCCCCCATGCCGAGGTCGTCCAGCACGGCGCGGGCGCGGACCGGGTCCCAGTCGCCGACGCTCTCCAGCGGCAGCTCCAGGGCGTCGTAGCCCATCCGGGCGGCCGTGCGGGCGAGCGGCTCCAGAGCCGCGTCCGTCAGCGGCGACGTCCAGACCCAGGTGTTCACGGCGATCGTGCGGGGCATCGTTGTCCTTGTGATCGTGCGGGCGCTCCCACCCTCCCACTCCGCACGGGCGGAAGGGAAGGGCGGGAGCGCACGGGGTTACGGGATCTGGCGTTCCTGCCAGACCGTCGGGTAGCCCGGGAGGTCCTCCCCGCCGAACTTGGCATAGTGGCCGTCGGGCATCCCCTCGTTCGCCGCGAGGTAGTCGTCCAGCTCCGCCTCGGTGATCGGCTTCTGCGGGAGCACCCACTCCTTCGGCACCTCTTCGCCCGCGAAGATCATCTGCGCCGCGAGCAGCGGCGTGCGCCACTGGAAGTTCGAGTACACCGGGGCGAGACCGGTCAGGCCCGTCTCCTTCCACTTGCGCAGGAAGCTCATCTCGTCCTCACCCGTCATCACGGGGTAGTCGGCGCCGGCATCCTCGAAGGCCTCGATGGCCGCGACGGCGCCGTCCCCGGCGTCCATCCAGATGCCCTGCACGTCGCCCTTCGCGAGCTCGTCGCTGATGATGCTCTTGATCTCGGCGGGGTCGGCTCCGGTGAAGTGGTCCACCGCCTCGATCCCGGCCTCCTCGAACAGCTTCTCCGCACCGGCCCAGCGGTGCTCGAGCACGTCGACGCCGGGAAGGATCCGGAGCGCCACGACCTTGTCGCCCTCGTCGAGGTTGTCGATGAGGAACTCGGCCGTGTCGATCCCCCAGGCGAACCCGCCGATCGGGTGGATGAACGTCACGGGGCAGTCGGTGTTGACGCCGCGGTCGAACACGACCACCGGCTTGCCCGTCTCGCAGGCCCGCTCGACGGCGGGGGTCATGGCCGCCGTGCTGTTGGGCGAGATGAGGAAGACGTCACAGCCGCCCTCCTCGATGAAGTAGTCGATGTCGGCGATCTGGGTGTCGTCGGAGTCCTGCGCGTCGCGGGTCTCCATCTCGCTGATCACCCCGGCGTCCTGCAGCACCTTCAGCTGCTCGTTCATCGTGATCCAGCCCGTCTGCCGCCACGGGTTGGAGATCGAGGCGTTCGCGAAGCAGGCCTTCTTGGCCCCGTCGGCGGCGAACTCCGACGTGTCGACCATCTCGGCGTTGATGTGCTGGAGGTAGGGCTGGTCGGCGGGGCCCTGGGGGTCGACGCCGCGCTCCTCGTCCTGCTTGTCGAAGAGCTCCTGGTCGAACCACTCGGTGGTCTCGGCGGACTCCCCGGGATTCTCCGACTCCGCCGGCGCCACGGACGGGTCGGTCGTGCACCCGGCGAGCGCGATGAGGCCGAAGAGGGCCACCCCGGTGGTGGCGATCTTCATCGATCGTCGCATTGCTAATCTCCTCTGGTTGTAGGGCTTGCTGCGGTGGTGCGCCTCGCGGCGTCCGCGGTCCCCGCGGTGCTGTCGTCCGTCGGCTGGGGACCGCGCCGGCGGCGGGCTCGGAAAGCGACGCCGGCGTAGGCGACGGCCGCGATGATGATGACGCCCTGCACGGCGTCGCGGAGGGTCGAGGGGACGCCCGCGATGTTGAGGAGCAGGAACAGCGCCTCCAGCGCGAACGCTCCGGCCACGGCGCCGACGATCCACCCTCGACCTCCGCCGAGCACGACCCCGCCGAGCACCACCGCGGTGATCGCGGTGAACTCGTAGCCGCGGCCGACGGACGGGTGCACCCCCGCGTACCCGACCAGCAGGACGGCGGAGAGGGTGGCGGAGAGCGAGGACAGCACGAACGCGCGGGTGGTGGCCCAGGAGCGGCGGGCACCGGCGTAGTCCACCGCGCGGGCGTTGTCGCCGATCGCGATGAGGGTCTTGCCCAGCGGGCGCCTGGTGATGACGATGCCGAGGGCGAGCCACGCGGCGAGCAGGAGGACCGCCCAGGGCAGGAACTCCAGCACGGGGATGTCGCGGATCCCGCCCCGGCCGATCTCCCGGAAGCTGTCGGCCGGGTTGCCCGTGGCCGCGCCGCCCGTCCACCACATCACGCCGCCGAGCAGGGCGAGCATCATGCCCAGCGTCACGATGAACGACGGCACCTTGAGCAGCGTGGTGAGGACGCCGTTCACGAGACCGACGACGATGCCGAACACCACCATGAGCAGCAGCACCGGAACGGTGCGCGCGTCGTCCTGGCCGACGAGGTTGCCGGCGATGATGACCTGCGCCGTGATGAGCGATCCCTGGGAGAGGTCGAACTCCCCCGCGATGATCACGAAGTACTGCCCGATCGCGACGATCGCGATGGGAGCGACGCGCTGCAGGTAGCGCATGAACTGGCCGGGCTCCGCGAAGCTCGGGTTCAGCACGGCCACGGCGACGAGCAGGATCACGAGCAGCAGGAAGACCGCCCCGCGGGGGCTGACGAGCGTGCGGAGCGCGTTCATGAGCGTCCTCCTTCCCGCGCGGAGGCGGTATCGGCGGCGCTGTCGACGGCGGCCACCTCGGCGGTGGGATCGGCGAGTTCGGCGGCCGCGAGCGCCATCTCCCCCTCGGCGGCCTTCGCGGCCTCGTCGCCGCCGGTCCTGGTGCCGCCGGGGCCGAAGCGCGGACGCCGTCGCACGATCGCCCGCCGGCTGTAGACGGCCACGGCGGCGACGATGACGATGCCGCGCACCACGTCCTTGAGGAACGGGTTCACCTGCAGCACGCTCATGACGTTGTCGACGACGGCGAGGATGGCGACGCCGCCGATGGTGCCCCAGACGGAGCCCCGCCCGCCGAGGAGCAGCGTGCCGCCGAGCACGACCGCGGCGATGGAGAGCAGCGCGTAACCGCCCTGTTGACCCACCGTCGGGCTGCCGACGCCGAGGCGGCTGGCGAGGAGGAGGCCGGCGAGCCCGGCGAAGACGGAGCACAGCACGTGCGCCCAGATCAGCGGGAGGCGGGTGCGCACGCCGCTGAGCCGCGCGATCTCGGGGTCGCCGCCGACGGCATAGAGATGGGCGCCGGTACGAGTGCGGTTCAGTAGCACCCAGACCAGCACGGCGAGCGCGATCATGATGAGCGTGGACACCGGGACCGGTCCGACGCCGGTCGCTCCGATGAGCTGGAACGCCCAGGGGACCTCCCCCGCCGATCCCTCGAAGTTCGTGTTGAGGATGCCCTGGAGGATCAGGCCCACGCCCAGGGTCGCGATGAAGCCGTTGACCTTCAGGACGGTCACGATGAGCCCGTTCACGAGGCCGATCCCCGCGCACACGAGCAGCGTGACGATCACCGCGAGCGGGATGTTCCCGGCGTTCCCGGCCATCATGGTCGCCGCGAGCAGGCTCGACAGGCTGATGACGTAGGTCACCGACAGGTCGAGCGAGGCCCCGAGCACCACGAGCGTCTGCCCGATGGCCACGAGGCCGAGCACGCTCATCCCGGTCAGGATGTCGCGGATGTTCCCCGGGCTGAGGAAGTTGCGACCGACCGTGGCGACGAGGATCGCGCCGACGACGAGCGCGAGCAGCAGGATGCCGAGCACGATGACGGTCGAATCGACGCGGAGGCGGGCTCCGGTGCGGCGGATCATCGTGCACCTCCGTCCGTCGCGGACCCCGCAGCGCCGGTGGCCGCCGCGAGGATCTCGTGCTCGGCGGCCCCGGCCGGCAGCTCGGCGACGAGTTCTCCGTCGTGCATGACGAGGATGCGGTCGCTCATGCCGATGACCTCCGGCAGCTCGCTCGAGACCATGAGCACGGCCTTCCCCTGTGCCGCCAGCTCGCGCATGAGCTGGTAGACGGCGTACTTGGCCCCCACGTCGATGCCCCGCGTCGGCTCGTCGAAGAGCACGATCTGCGGCTGGGTGAGCAGCCACTTCGCCAGCACCACCTTCTGCTGGTTGCCGCCGGACAGGAAGCGCACCTCCTGGTCGAGGCCGCGCGACGACACCTCCAGCGTGCGGAGCACCCCCGGCACCTCCCGGCGCGACGCCGCGGTGCGTCCCGCGAACACGTTCCGCACCACGAGCAGGGCGTTGTCGAGGATCGACTGCCCGAGCGCGAGGCCTTGCGCCTTGCGGTCCTCCGAGACGAGCGCGAGTCCGGCACGCACGGCCGCGCGCGGTCCGCTGATCCGCACCGGCTTCCCGTCGATCCGCACGGCCCCGCGGGTGAAGGCCTGGATGCCGAACACACCCTCCACCAGCTCGGTGCGTCCTGAGCCCTGGAGCCCGGCCACCCCGACGATCTCCCCGGCACGGAGCGTCAGCGACACCCCGTCCACGTAGGCGTTCCCGCAGCCATCGAGCTCGAGTCGGGGCGCGCCGACCGCGGTCCCGGCCACCGGGTCGGGGAAGTACGACTGGATCGACCGCCCCACCATCCGGCGCACGAGCTCGTCGGTGGTCAGCGCCGCGGTCTCGTCCGTGGAGACGAGGGCGCCGTCCTTGAGGATCGTGATCCGGTCGCAGAGGTCGAAGATCTCCTTCAGCCGGTGCGAGACGTAGATGACGGCGACCCCTCGGGACGTGAGCCGGCGGATGATCGCGTACAGCAGCTCCACCTCGCGGTCGCTGAGGGCGGCGGTCGGCTCGTCCATCGAGATCACCTGCGCGTCGAACGACAGTGCCTTCACGATCTCGACGATCTGCTGCTCGGCCACCGTCAGCGAGCCCACCCGGGACTGCGGATCGATGAAGGAGACGCCGAGGTCGCTCAGCAGGTCCCCGGTACGCACGTTCATGGCCCGGACGTCGATGAGTCCCGCGCGCCGCGGCTCCCGGCCGAGATAGACGTTCTGCGCGACCGTGCGCTCCGGGAGCAGGGTGAACTCTTGGAACACCGTGACGATGCCGGCGTCCATCGCCTGCCGCGGGTGCGCGTGGCGCACTTCCGCGCCACGGTACGTGATCGTCCCCTCGTCGGCCGGCTGCACGCCCGCGATGATCTTCATGAGGGTGGACTTGCCCGCGCCGTTCTCGCCGACGAGGCCGTGCACCTCCCCGGGCCGCACGTCGAAGTCGATGCCCTTCAGCACCTCGACGCCGAAGAACGCCTTGCGGATCCCCGCCACCTGCAGCACGGGCTGCGTGGTCGTCACGGTCATGCCGGCACCTCCGTCCAGCGGCCCTTGTGGGCGGCGGAATCGAGCACGGCCTCGGTCAGCACGGCCGCGCGGTGGCCGTCGGCGAACGTCGGCAGTCCGTCAGGGACGTCGCCCGCGATCGCGGCGTAGACGTCGGCGACGAAACCGTTGAAGGCGTCCTGATACCCCATGGCATGCCCGGCCGGGACGCGCTGCAACCGGGCGGACTCCGGGTCGGCCGTGGCGGGGTCGCGCAGCAGCAGCCGCGACTCCTCGCGCATGCCGACCCAGAGCTCCTCCGGCCGTTCCTGCTCGAACCGCAGACTCTGCCGCGTGCCGTGCAGCTCCAGGGTGAGGGCGTTCTTCCGGCCGGCCGCCATCTGGGAGATGAGCAGCGTGCCGAGGGCCCCCGCCGTGGTCTCGACGAGCACGGCGACGATGTCCTCCGTGTCGACAGCCTGCCCGGCCCGCTCGGCGAAGACCTGGCGGGTGCGGGCGCTCAGCGCGCGGATGCGGTCTCCCGTGACGAACTCGAGCAGGTCGCACAGGTGCGAGCCGATGTCGGCGAACGCCCGGGAGGCGCCGCCGGACGAGGATCGCACGCGCCAGTCGTCGTCGGTGGGCCGCAGCATCCAGTCCTGCAGGTAGGAGCAGTCGAGCGTGAGGAGGTCGCCGGCCTCGCCGCGGGCGACGCGGGCCCGGGCCTCGCGCACCATCGGGTGGTAGCGGTAGACGAAGGGGACGGCGGCGACGAGGCCGGTCTCCTCGGCGGCCCGCGCGAGCATCGCGGCGTCCGCGGCGGTGGTCGCGAGCGGTTTCTCGCACACGACGTGCTTGCCGGCACGCAGCGCCCGCAGGGCGAGGTCGGCATGCGTCGCGTTCGGGGTGCAGATGTGGACGACGTCGATGTCATCCGCGGCGAGCAGGTCATCCGCGTCGTGCGCGGCGCGTTCGGCTCCGAGCACCTGCGCGGCGTCCCTGGCTCCCTGGGCGGATCGGGTGGCGACGGCGCGCAGCGCGCCGCCCGCGTCTCGGGCGGCCGTGCGGTGCACGCGGGCCATGAAGCCCCCGCCGAGGATCCCGGTTCGGATCGTCCCGAGACCGGTGTCAGTGACATCCGTTGTCATGCCGGTGAGTCTGACACAGCTCCTCCGACTTTTGCTAGTCCTTCGTCAAAAGTTGTTTGTATCGAATCTGAAGTCGCTCAGCGGACTGCGAGAAGTGCTGTGCTTTACTGACGCCATGGTTGACGTGCTGAGAGCGGTCGCGACGCCGTCCCCCGGGACCGGCGAGATCTTCCAGATCCTCCGCGACGGGCACGCGCGCACCAAGGCGGAGCTCGCCGCCCTCACCGGCCTCGCGCGCTCCACCGTCGCCTCCCGCGTCGACGCCCTCCTCGCCGCCGACCTGCTGCGCCCCGCGGGTGAGGCCGTCTCGACCGGCGGACGCCCGCCCGCCCGCGTCGCCTTCAATCCCCGCGCCGGGCTCGTGCTGGCGGTGGATCTGGGGGCGACGCACGCGACCGTCGCCGTGGCGGACCTCGCCGGGGTCATCCTCGACGCACGCACCCGGACGATCGCCATCGCCGACGGCCCCGAGGCCCTGCTCGACGCGATCCTCACCGAGGGCACCGAGCTGCTCGCCGCGACCGCCGACGGCCTCCCTCTCGTCGGGGTCGGCATCGGGGTCCCCGGTCCCGTCGAGCACTCCACGGGACGACCGACCAACCCGCCCATCATGCCCGGCTGGGACCGCTTCGACATCCCCGGCTACGTGCAGCGCACGTTCGACGTCCCGGTGCTCGTCGACAACGACGTCAACATCCTCGCGCTCGGCGAGCAGGCCACCAGCTGGCCGCGCGTCGACGATCTCATCTTCGTGAAGGTGTCGACCGGCATCGGCGCTGGCATCATCGCCGGCGGGCAGCTCCAGCGCGGCGCGCAGGGCTCCGCGGGCGACATGGGGCACGTGCAGGTGCCGCTGAGCGCGGACTCCCGACGCGAGCCCGGCGACGAGAGAGACCTCGAGGCGCTCGCGAGCGGGTCCGCCCTGGCGATCGCGCTGCGCGCCGACGGCCACGAGGTGCACGGCGCCTCGGACGTGGTCGACCTCGTCCGCGCCGGCCACCCTGCCGCGATCGAGGCCACCCGTCAGGCCGGCCGCGACGTCGGCGAGGTGCTCGCGACGGTCGTGAACCTCCTCAACCCGTCGATCATCGTGCTCGGCGGCAGCATCGCCCGCGCCGGCGAGCACCTGCTCGCCGGCGTCCGCGAGGTCGTCTACCGGCGGTCGATCCCGCTCGCCACCCAGCACCTCGCCATCGTGCAGTCGCAGGGCGGCGACCGCGCGGCCGTCCTCGGCGCGGCGATCATGGTCGCCCGCGAGGTCCTCTCCCCCGCGAACGTCGAGCGCTACGTCGCGGCGAAGGGATCGAAGTCCGCGGGCAGCGCACCGATCTGATCGACCGTGCTCGCGACCTCCACGAAGGTGCGGCGGGCGGCGGCCTCCTCGATCGACAGCAGGGCGTCGAGGATGTGGTAGCCGAACGCGCCGGTCGCGATGTGCGGCCGGTCCTCCGCGATGGCCCGCGCCATGTCGAGCAGCCCGAGCCCGCGTCCCGCGAGCACGCCCTCCGGAGCGACGTCCACGACCTCCTGCACCACGGGCTCCGGCGGCACGAAGTACCGCGCCAGCGGACGGGTGATGGTGAGCGGGCCGCCGAACGTGTTGGGGTCCGGGATCACGAGGGTGCCCTCGGTGCCGGTGATCTCCACGATCCCCTGCCGCACGAGGGGCGAGTCCGTGCTGTAGAGGCTCTGCGCCTGCCCGCCGCCCTCGAAGTCCATCAGCACGCTGAGCGTGGAGGGGATCTCCACGGGGAACTCCTCCCCGGCGCGCTCGCCCACCCGCACGCGCCGGGTCGGCGACCCCCGCAGCCCGAGCGCGGCCACCGCGGCGACCGGACCGAAGACGTGCACGAGGGTCGAGACGTAGTACGGGCCCATGTCGAGCAGCGGCCCCGCGCCCTTCGCGTAGAGGAAGGCGGGGTTCGGGTGGAAGATCTCGGGACCCTGCCATTGGAAGGTCGTCTGGCCGAAGAGCGGCCGGCCGATGTCGCCGCGGGCGATGGCGCGCTTCGCGGTCTGCACGCCGGGACCGAGGACGGTGTCCGGCGCGACCCCCACGCGCAGTCCCGCGGCGGCCGCCTTCTCCAGCAGGCGGCGCGCCTCCTCCCGGTTCACGCCGAGCGGCTTCTCCGTCCAGACGTGCTTGCCCGCGGCGACGATCGCCTCGGACACCTCGACGTGGGCGGCGGGGATCGTGAGGTTCACGACGATGTCGATCGCGGGGTCGTCGAGCACGACCTCCATCCCGCCGGACCGAGGCACCCCGTACGCCGCCGCCTGCGCCCGCGCCCGCTCCTCGACGAGATCGCCGATCGCGCGCACCTCCACATCGGGGAAGCGGGTCAGGTTCTCGAGGTACTGGTCGCTGATGTTGCCCGCGCCGATGATTCCGACGCCGACGGTCGCCCCACCCCGCACCATCAGCGGGCGACCTCGGCGTCGAGGAAGACCCGGCTGCGGGTGATCGCGTCGAACAGGTCGCCGTCGTAGTGGTCGAACTCCACGATCGCGAGCTCCAGCGCGGGCGCGGCGGCGATCGCCTCCCGCAGCGGCACGACGCCGTCACCGGCGGGGACCTGATCCGCCGGCGGGTATGCGTCCAGCAGCGCCGGGTCGAGTGTGCCATCCTTCGCGTGGACCGCGATGACGCGCGTGCCGAGCCTCTCCAGCAGCGCGACCGGGTCGACCCCGCCCCGCGCGACCCAGTACAGGTCGACCTCCAGCACGACGCGCTCGTCGAGCCTCTCCGCGAGGATCTCCAGTCCCGTGACGCCGTCGAACACGGCCTCGAGTTCGTGCGCATGGTTGTGATAGCCGACGCGCATGCCGGCGTCGGCGCCGATCGCCGCGGCCTCGTTGAGCAGTTGGGCGATCTCCGCGATTCCGTCGACCGACTCCCAGCGCGCCGGCTCGGTGTAGGGATCGATCACCGTGTGCATGCCGAGCGCCGCCGCAGCCGCGAACACCGCGGCGGGCGGCGGGACCGGCGCCGTGGTCCCCGAGCCGTCGGGGCGGACGAACGTCGGGGATGCGAGGAACGCGTGGCCCGTCGGCGCCGTGAGCCCCGCGGAGGACACCGCGGCCGCCATCGTCTCGGCACGACGCACGAAGTCGTAGGGCTCGACGGCGGTGAATCCACGCGCCGCCACCTCCGCGAGGGTGCCGTCGAGGTCGGCCTCCAGCCGCTCGCGGATCGTGAACAGCTGCAGGGAGGTCTGGATCGTCATCGGTCGTGCTCCTGGGTCATCGGGTCGAGTGGGCGTCGCGCGCCTCGCTGGGCACGCTAGCACCAAATACCTCCACATGGAAGTTTCTGATCGGTAGACTCGACTCATGCCCGCCGCTCCCGCCGAGGACTCCGCCCGCGCCCGCCCCCGGGGCGCCTACGCCAAGGGCATCGCCCGTCGACAGGAGATCCTGGACCGCGCGATCGAGGTGTTCGCCGCCCGCGGCGCCGACCGCACGAGCCTCCGTGCGATCGCGAAGGAGGTCGGCGTGACGCATGCCGCTCTCACCCACTACTTCGGGTCGCTGGAAGAGCTCCTGGTGGCGGTCTACGAGGAGAGCAACGCACCCGGCCGCCGGCCCGAGCCGGAGCCGGCGAACCCCGTCGAGGGGATGATCCGCTCGGCGCGGGCGAACCGCGAGGTCCCCGGCCTGGTGCAGCTGTACTCGACCCTCGTCGCCAGCGCACTGGAGGAGGGCCATCCCGCGGCGCGCACCTTCGCGACCGACCGCTTCGCGCGCCTGCGGGCCGACATCGCCGAGACGGTCCGGGCCCAGCAGGCCGAGGGACGCCTGCGCTCCGACGTCGACCCGGCCGCGGTCGCCGCACTCGTCGTCGCCGCGTCGGACGGGCTCCAGACGCAGTGGCTCCTGGACGACGCCGCCCCGCAGCACGAGGCGCTGGCTCTCCTCGATCGCCTGCTCCGCCCGGCCGACGACGCGGGCCGCGACGGCGGAGCCGAGGGCTAGGCTCTCGGCCGACGACGCGGGCCGCGACCGCGGAGCCGAGGGCTAGGCTCGAAGCGTGACGCCCGTGCCGCAGTCCCCGTATGCCCGGGCCCTCGGCGAGCGCATCGCCGACCTGCACCCTCGGCTGCGCACGTACTTCCAGGCGGTGCCGGAAGGCATGGTCGGCGTCGGCATCGGCACGTTCCAGCGTGTCGGCACCCTCGTCGCGTGCTGTGGCCGCTCTTGCGCCTGCTCGAGCAGCGCGGGGTGATCGCCGCCCGCTGGGAACGCGACGTCCCCTTCCGCATCGAGAACCGCACCATCGCCTCCCGCGCGATCGCCGAGCGCACGTTCCGGTTCGCGGACGGGCCGTGGGTCATGCGCGACGCCGTCGCCCCGTCGCGGCACGGGCGGGTCATCGACGAGCTGGGCGAGCCCGGTCTGATCGTGGCGTGCTTCGATGTGGAGACCCGTGCCGGCGCCCTGCACCTGACGAGCCGGGCGGTGGGCATCCGCGTCGGTCGCGGACGGCTCCGCGTGCCCCGGGCGGTGGCCCCGGTCGTCCGGCTCGTCGAGCGCTGGGACGACGAGACCGGGCGTCAGCGGGTGCGGCTGACCGTCGATGCGCCGCTGCTCGGCCGGCTCTACGAGTACCGCGGCGACTTCTCCTACAGTCTCGAACCCGATCGGAAGGAAGACAGCGCATGAGCACGGACCGGGTGGTCATCGGCGGGGCGACGGGTTTCATGGGGCGGTACCTCACCGCGCGCCTGCGGGAGGCCGGCCGCGAGGTCGTCACGATCTCCCGCGCCGGCAGTGACCTGTCGTGGGGCGACCAGGACGGCATCGACGCGGCCGTCGACGGCGCTTCCCTCGTGATCGGCCTCGCCGGCAAGAGCGTGAACTGCCGTTACACGCCCCGCAACCGCGCCGAGATCTTCCGCTCCCGTCTCGACACGACCGCGTCGCTGAGCCACGCGATCGCCCGCGCTGCGGCCCCGCCGGCCCTGTGGGTGAACTCCTCCACGGCCACGATCTACCGGCACGCCGAAGACCGCCCCATGACCGAGTCCTCCGGCGAGATCGGCACGGGCTTCTCGGTGGAGGTGGCCAAGGCCTGGGAACGCGCGCTCTTCGCCGCCGACCTCCCCGGCACCCGCCGTGTGGCCCTGCGCAGCGCCATCGTCCTCGGCGACGGCGGTGTGCTCGAGCCCCTCCGGAACCTCGCCCGGCTCGGCCTCGGCGGCCCGCAGTACGACGGGTTCTGGCCGGTCGGCCGTCGCCGCCGCGAGGCCGGAACCGCGCATCTGCCGGGGGCGCGCCGCGGGCGCCAGCGCTTCAGCTGGATCCACATCGAGGACGTGGCCCGCATCGTCGAATTCCTCGAGGAGACGCCGTCCCTGGACGGCCCGGTGAATGCGGCCGCACCGAATCCCGTCGACAACGTCCGGTTCATGGCCACGGTGCGCCGCGCGCTCGGGGCGAAGATCGGACCGCCGATGCCGCGCTGGATGCTCGAGCTCGGCGCCATCGGCATCCGCACCGAGACCGAGCTCGTGCTGAAGAGCCGTTGGGTGCTCCCGGAGAAGCTCACCGCGGCGGGCTTCACCTTCCGCCACCCCGACTTGGAGGAGGCCGTCCGCGCGTCCTTCGCCGCCGCCGGCACGACCATCCCCGCGCCCGCGGCCTGACCGCGGCTCGCGAGGAGGACGTCAGGCCGACTCCTGCAGCGCGGGGAAGGTCCAGGTCCCGTCGAGCACCTCGGCACGGGGGCGGTAGAGCCGCACGAGGTAGTTCCAGCCCTCGGTGATCGGCAGGACGTTCGGCACGCCCTCCGGGTGGTCGCCGAAGCGGACGGTGATCGAACCGTCGTCGTTGCGCACGCCGGTGATGTCGTTGATCGTGTACGCGTCGCGATCGTTCGGTTCGAAGAAGCCGTCCGCGTTGTACACCGAGATCGACCAGAACCCGTCGACGGGCACGTCGCCGACGGTCAGCTCGTACCGGCCGCGCGGCAGGCGGGGGTCCACGCCGATGTAGCTCGCCTCCGTGGAGGGCAGCCCGCCCCAGCCCGCGGCCGTGCCGATGAGGTGCCGCACCGGGTCGACCTCGTCCTCGCTGCCGAACATGCGGTCGAAGCCCCGCAGGTTGCGGGCCAGCGCGAGCAGGGCGCCGCGCGTCTCGTCCAGACTGGCGAGGTCGTAGTCCGGCATGGTGAACGGCGTCGCCGACCCGCTCCGCAGCGCGATGCGGTCCTGCAGCGCGACGACCGCGGCCACGTCCGCCGGGTCGGCGGGGTCCACGAGGATGCGGACGGCGAGGACCACGAAGGGTGAGCCGCACTGCGCGACCGACAGCGTGTGCTCGCCCGCCTCGTGGAAGATCGCCTCCACGTAGTGGTGTTCGTTGACGACCATCGCCGAGAGATAGCGATCGCCGTGTTCGGGGATCGTGAACGACGCCCCCGCGCTGATGTCGAGCACGGCGAAGCTGTACAGCGTGTCGCGGTTCAACCGGATCACGGTCTGCCGGTCGATCGCCGCCGGGGTCCTGTTGTGCAGGAACCGATCAACTCCCCCGGCCTCCTTCTGGAGGTCGCGCATCATGCGGTGGGTCTCGGCGAGGGCGAAGTTGTCGACGTTGACGAGGATGCTCATGACGGCATCCTGGCAGGCCGATGCGCTCGGCGGCTAGGACTGCGGCAGGGCGTCGTCTCCGCGCTCGCGGCGACGCTTCTCGATCTCCTCGCGCAGTCGCCACTCCTCGATCTCGCGGTCGAGGTCGGCGATCTGCTGCTCCGTGGACCGGGTGTCGGCCGGCCGCGCGGGCGGGACGACCGTCGGCGGGGCCGCGGGATGCTCGGCCCGCCGCATCCGCGGCAGCGGGATCCCGGCCTCCCCGTACTCGCGGCCGATCGCGAACCACAGCACGCTGCCGATCAACGGCAGGAGGATCACGATGATGATCCAGACCATCTTCGGCAGGTACTTCACCTGCGAGTCGTCGCGCGTGATGATGTCGATCAGCGCACCGATCATCAGCGCGATGACCAGGAACGAGAACAGGAACGGCATGAGTTCAGGGTAGACGACGGTCGGCGCCGAGCCGAGAGGTCAGGGCAGCAGGTGCCCGGCGGCCCGGAAGAGCTCGTACCACTCCGCCCGGGTGAGCACGACGTCCGCCCCGGCGGCCGCCTCCTGGACGCGATGCGGGGTCGTCGTGCCGAGCACCACCTGCATCCCGGCGGGGTGCCGGGTGATCCACGCCGTGGCGATCGCGGTCGGGGTCACGCCGTGACTCGCCGCCAGGCGATCGATCACGGCGTTCAGCTCCGGGTAGCCCGGGTGACCGAGGAAGACCCCGCCGCCGAACCCGCTCTGGTACGGCGACCACGCCTGCACGGTGATGCCGTGCAGGCGGCAGTAGTCCACGACGCCGCCGCCGTCGCGCCCGATGCTCTGGTCGTGTCCCGCCATGTTCGCCGCGACGGGCTGCGCGATGATCGGCGCGTGCGTCAGGGAGAGCTGCAGCTGGTTCGCCACGAGGGGCTGTCGCACCGCGCTCTTCAGCAGCTCGATCTGCGACGGGGTGTGGTTGGAGACGCCGAACGCCCGCACCTTTCCGGTGGACTCGAGGTGGTCGAACGCGCGCGCCACCTCATCCGGCTCCACCAGTGCGTCCGGCCGGTGCAGCAGGAGCACGTCGATGCGGTCGGTGCGCAGCGCGGCGAGCGACCCTTCCACCTGGCCGACGATGTGGTCGTAGGAGAAGTCGAACATGCCCTGTGTCGGGACGATGCCGCACTTGGTCTGCAGCACGATCTCATCCCGCTCGGCCGCCCCCAGCTGCAGGGCGTCGGCGAACCGTGCTTCGCAGTGGTGCATCCGGCCGCCGTAGATGTCGGCGTGGTCGAAGAAGTCGATCCCCGCCTCCCGTGCTGTCGCGTAGAGCTCCCTGATCTGCGCGTCGTCGAGGCTGTCGATGCGCATCATCCCGGCGATCAGGGCCGGAGCGGTCGTCGATCCGAAGGAAACGGTCTTCATGGGCCCACGCTACTTCATGGGCCGGACGTCACGGCGCGTCGGGCAGGAGGGTCGTGACCGGCACGTCGAGTGCCCCCGCGATCCCCGCCAGATCCTCCATCGTGAACTCCGCGCGCTCTTCCAGGAGGTCGGCGAGAACGGCCGGGGCGATGCCGGAGCGCTCCGAGAGCGTGAGGAAGGACACCCCCGCATGAATACGCGCGGCTTCGACCGACGCTGCCATCAGATGACCCAGTTCTGTCCCCATGCGCCTACGATACCGCCACACCCGGACACTCCGGACTCTCTCCCCTACCGATATGACGGCATCCTGCTCTCGGACCGCTGCTAAGGTGAGCCGGATGAAGACACCAGCCGAGCAGTTCAACGAGGCGGTCGGCCGTCAGATGCGTGCGGAGATCGCGGCCGCCCGCAGCAGCATCGCCGCCATGGCCCGCGACGTGGGCATCGCCCGGAGCGCACTGGACAACTACGTGACCGGCAAGCGCGCCATCCCCGTGCCGGTGGTCTACGCGGTGTGCGCCACGCTCGGCGTCGAACCGCACGTCCTCGTCGCGCGCGCCGAGGAGCGTCTGGCCGCCGACGGCACGTCCGCGACGATCACCCCCCTCCGCCGCCCCACCGATGTCACCACCTCCCGCGATAATGCCCGCGAGGTCGCCTTCGAATCCGGCTCCGCCCGCGAGACCGACACCGACGACCTCTACGAGTAGACGACAGCGACCGGACGGAGGCCCATGCAGCAGCTCCTCCGTCTCGCCGACGACCTCGGGATCCGCATCGTCGAACGCGGTGGGCCGACGCCCGGGGGCTTCCAGCCCGTCACCCGCACGATCCGGCTCGCCCCGGGGATGAGCAGGCGCACCACCCGCAGCATCCTCGCCCATGAGCTGGGCCACGCGCACCTCGGCCACCAGCCCACGCGGGAGGCCGCGCTGCGGGCGCGCCAGGAGCGACAGGCGGACGAGTGGGCCGCCGCGCGGCTGATCACCCCGACGGCCTACGCCGCAGCGGAGCAGCTGCGCGGACCGCATCCACCCAGCATCGCCTTCGAGCTGGACGTGACGATCGAGGTCGTCCTCGCCTTCCAGCGCCTGCTGCTCCGGCAGCGCGGGCCCGCGTCGGCCGCCTGACGGGCGGAGCCGGCCGCCGACGCTGGTTGAATGACCTCATGGCCTTCCTCGTCGCCCCCGCACCCGTCACCCTCACCGGCGCGCTCGTCGAGCTCCGCCCGCTCGACCGGTCGCACGCCGACGGCCTCGTCGACGCCGTCTCCGAAGGCGATCTCTGGAAGAACGCGTGGTACACCTCGGTACCGGCGCCGGATGGCGTCGCCGCCGAGGTGGACCGCCGCCTGGGTCTCGTCGCCACGGGCGAGATGGTGCCGTTCACGGCCTTCGACGCCGACGGGCGCGTGCTTGGCCTCACGTCGTACTACGACATCGTCGCCGACGTCCCGCGCCTGCACATCGGGTACACCTGGAACCGTCCGTCCGCGCACGGCACGGGGACCAACGCGGAGTCGAAGCTGCTGCTGCTCCGCCACGCGTTCGAGACGCTGGGGGTGTTCCGGGTCGGGCTGACGACCCAGTGGGTGAACTTCCAGTCCCGCGCAGCGATCGAACGCCTCGGCGCGAAGCAGGACGGGGTGATGCGGGCGATGAGCCGCTACCGCAACGGCGCCCTCCGCGACAGCGTGGAGTACTCCATCATCGAGCCGGAGTGGCCGGCGGTGCGGGCGAACCTCGAAGCGCGGCTCGCCCGTCGACGGTGAGCGCGGGGAGACTCCCCGCGCCGGCCGTCACTCGGTCGGGCTGCCGGTCCAGTTCTTGGAGCGGCGGGTGGCGGAACCGCGCTGGCGCATCGCGAACCCGAGGGCCAGCGAGACGAGCAGGATGCCGCCGACGAACGTGAGCGCGGCGAGCGTGTCCGGCATCTCGTGGGCGATGCCCAGCAGCCAGAAGCCTCCGAGGAACATGATCATGAAGAAGAGGAAGCTGAGGATCACGGGATCTCCTGTCGTCGGTGCTCTACCAGGATAGCCCGGACCCGGAAAGGCCCTGTGCCGCCGCCCGAATCTCTGGTGGAGTCGGGGTATGGACACCTCCCTCACCGCCCTCGCGATCTCCTGCACGCTCAAGCCCTCCCCCGCGTCGTCGAGCTCGGATCTCCTCGCACGCCAGCTCCTCGACGCCCTCGGCGAGCACGGGGTGACGGGTGACCTCGTCCGCGCCGTGGACTTCGACATCCGCCCCGGCGTCGAGAAGGACATGGGCGGCGGCGACCAGTGGCCGACCCTGCGCCAGCGGGTGCTCGACGCCGACATCCTCGTGTTGGTCACACCCACCTGGATGGGACAGCACTCGAGCGTCGCCCAGCGGGTGCTCGAACGCCTCGACGCCGAGCTCAGCGAGACGGATGAGCAGGGACGCCCGATCCTCTTCGACAAGGTCGCGATCGCCGGCGTCCTCGGCAACGAGGACGGCGCGCACCACATCTCCGCGATCCTCTTCCAGGCGCTCAACGACATCGGGTACACGATCCCCGCGCAGACGTCGGTCTACTGGAACGGCGAGGCCATGCAGACCGTCGACTACAAGGACCTCGACGAGACCCCGGAGGCCGTGAGCTCCGCCATCGCGACGGCGTCCCGCAACGCGGCGCACCTCGCCCGGCAGCTCACCGCACAGGCGTACCCCGCCGAGTAGCGCGCGACCGCAAGGCACACTCCACGGCAGCGTATCGGGGTGACCGGGCGGGGTCTGTAGGCCGAAGAGGGGACAGCGCGGACGGGAGGGCGCGCCCTACGGTGTGAGGCATGAGTCCCCCTCGCATCGTCCGCGCTTCGTTCGCCACCCTCGCCGTCACCGGAGGACTGCTGCTCGCCGGATGCGCAGCAGCAGCCGCGCCTGGAGGCACCGCCCCGACCTCGTCATCCGAGGAGGACACGAGCTTCTCGGCCGCTGACCTTGCGAAGGCCTGCATCGATGCGACGGCCTCGGCGTTCCCTGCTGATGTCGAATTCGACAGCTCGTCCGTTCGCATCGAAGAACGCACGGTGGCGCCCGAATGGTTGGTCCTCGTGCCGGCTCGCACGTCTGGCCACGATGCCGAAGCACAGTGCACCATCGGCGGAACGCCGGAGGCCGTCGAGATCGAGATGTCCACCGCATCCCTGGAGCCGTTGCCGGAGGAGCAGATCGCGAACCTGATCCGCGGCGAGAACGAGGGCGGTACCGAGTGATGTGCGAGACCGAACATGATCAGGCGGGCGTTGCTCTCCCTCCGGCTTCCTTCACACGCCGCTCCGTCCTCGTCGCATCGGGGGTGTCCCTCGGAGCGGCCGCTCTCGGACTGAGCTTTCTCACCTCCGCCCAGAGGGCCGCCGCCGCAGGCACCTACCTTCGGCCGTGCGGTGCGGTTCCCATCTCGGACTCCTGGCAGGGACATCGCAACCGCAACCCGCCGTCCGGTGAGCCGGGCACCGACTACTCGGTGACCAAGGGGACGCCGGTCCGCGCAGCGACCGATGGCATCATCGTGGATCGCAAGGACACGACGTCGACAGCGACGGGGCGATTCCTCGCCCTTCGTGGCGACGACGGCAACTACCTCCGATACCTGCATCTGCAGTCGAGCGCCGTGGCTATCGGCACTCGTGTCACCCGGGGGCAAGTCATCGCTTACTCGGGGGCATCCGGCTTCGGCAAGGAGAACGGCTACGGCCCGCATGTCCACGTCTCGCTCTGGATCGGCGGGACGCCCACCCAGCAAGGATTCACGAACACCGTCGATTTCGAGAAGTATGTCGGCGAACCCACTACGACCCCGGAGGACCCTGTGCCCGTCTACCACCGCCATCAAGGCACCTACACCGTCCCGATTGGCACGAGCGCCAACACCCGTCTGTACTTCTCGAACGGCGTTTTCGACATGGCAGCCGGAGCCGGCGGCAACGGGCTGTATCTGATCACCACCCACGCATCATTCACCGGCCTGACGCCGGACAAGACGCTGATGCTCCAGTACTACCTGCTCAATGCCACGACGAACGTGTACTCCGGCGGGTTCAGCGCGACCTTCCCCGGGGTGGTCGGGGGCGAGGCGTCCGTGGAGTTCAGCACGATGATCCCGGTGCCGGCGGGGAACCACCTGTTCGTCGCCGCTCGTTGCCCCCAGGGCGGAGTGAATCAGACGAGCGTCGCCAAGATGAGCCTCAACTTCGGCGCTCTCTAGCCACGCCGGTGCGCTGCCGCGAGCATCGACGATGCTCGCGGCAGTACGCGTGCGACCGAACCGCCCGGCCGATGAGTCCGCGAGGTCAGTCGGCGGGACCGTCGACGACCTCGTCGACGATGCTGATGCCGCCGGACGAGCTCGCCTCGACCATGAGCGCCTGGATCCACTTCACGTTGAGCTCCGGCGGCTCCGGCTCGGCGAAGGTGAACCGCAGCGGGATCGACGGATGCAGCCAGATGGTCGACCGACCGGGGACGTCGCCCTCGGGGTGTTTCCAGGACAGTGTGAAGCTCTCGTTCCGGCGGAGTTTCGTCGCGATCGCGACCTTCAGATGGGCCAGGGCGCGGTCCTCGATCTGGATCTCGCTGCCGGAGCCGTACTGCATGGTTCCCATCCCACGACTCTACGACCCGGAGCGGTCCGGACGCGAGGAGTGACACCCCGCGCATCACGCTCCTGCGGTGACGAGACGAAGGCCCCCGGCACCGCTCTCGAGGAGCGGCCCCGAGGGCCTCGGCGTCCGCGTGGTGCGGACGGGGTGCTCAGAAGTCCCAGTCGTCGTCTTCCGTGGCCTCGGCCTTGCCGATGACGTAAGACGAGCCCGAGCCGGAGAAGAAGTCGTGGTTCTCGTCCGCGTTCGGGGAGAGCGCCGACAGGATCGCCGGGTTCACGTTGGTGACACTGGAGGGGAACATCGCCTCGTAGCCCAGGTTCATGAGGGCCTTGTTGGCGTTGTAGTGCAGGAACTTCTTGACGTCCTCGGTCAGGCCGACGCCGTCGTAGAGGTCCTGCGTGTACTGCACCTCGTTGTCGTAGAGCTCGTAGAGCAGCGAGAACGTGTAGTCCTTCAGCTCGTCCTTGCGCGCCTGGTCGGCCGTCTCGAGTCCGCGCTGGAACTTGTAGCCGATGTAGTACCCGTGCACGGCCTCGTCGCGGATGATGAGGCGGATGAGGTCGGCCGTGTTCGTCAGCTTCGCCTTCGACGACCAGTAGATCGGCAGGTAGAAACCCGAATAGAACAGGAACGACTCCAGCAGCGTGGAGGCGACCTTGCGCTTGAGCGGGTCGTCTCCCTGGTAGTAGTCCATGATGATCTGCGCCTTCTTCTGAAGGTTCGCATTCTCCGTGGACCAGCGGAACGCCTCGTCGATCTCCTTCGTCGACGCGAGCGTCGAGAAGATCGAGGAGTAGCTCTTCGCGTGCACCGACTCCATGAACGCGATGTTCGTGTACACCGCCTCCTCGTGAGGCGTGATCGCGTCGGGGATCAGCGACACCGCACCGACGGTGCCCTGGATCGTGTCGAGGAGCGTGAGTCCGGTGAACACCCGCATGGTGAGCAGCTGCTCGTCGGGGGTGAGCGTGTTCCACGACTGCACGTCGTTCGACAGCGGCACCTTCTCCGGCAGCCAGAAGTTGTTCACCAGACGGTTCCAGACCTCGAGGTCCTTGTCGTCCTGGATGCGGTTCCAGTTGATCGCCTGCACGCTGGAGACCAGCTTGAGCGGAGGGTGAGGAGTCATTCTTGTCCTAGTTCCTGGGTCACTGACTTGTCCTATTTCCTGGGTCACTGAGCCTGTCGAAGTGTCAGAGCATGCACGAGACGCACTCGGTCATGTCGGTGCCCTCGAGCGCCAGCTGACGCAGACGGATGTAGTAGATCGTCTTGATGCCCTTGCGCCATGCGTAGATCTGGGCCTTGTTGATGTCACGCGTGGTGGCGGTGTCCTTGAAGAACAGCGTCAGCGACAGGCCCTGGTCGACGTGCTGCGTGGCCGCGGCGTAGGTGTCGATGACCTTCTCGTAGCCGATCTCGTACGCGTCCTGGTAGTACTCCAGGTTGTCGTTCGTCATGAACGCCGCCGGGTAGTACACGCGACCGAGCTTGCCCTCCTTGCGGATCTCGATCTTCGAGGCGATCGGGTGGATCGACGAGGTCGAGTTGTTGATGTAGGAGATCGAGCCCGTCGGCGGCACGGCCTGCAGGTTCTGGTTGTAGATTCCGTGCTCCTGGATCGACGCCTTGAGCTGGACCCAGTCCTCCTGCGTCGGGATGTGCTTGCCGGCGAAGAGCTCCTTGACCTTCTCGGTCTCCGGGACCCAGGCGCGCTCGATGTACTTGTCGAAGAACTCGCCGGACGCGTAGGTCGAGTCGGCGAAGCCGTCGAACGTCGTCCCGCGCTCGATCGCGAGCTGGTTCGAGGCGCGCAGCGCGTGGAACAGCACGGTGTAGAAGTAGATGTTCGTGAAGTCGACACCCTCCTCCGAGCCGTAGTACACGTGCTCGCGGGCGAGGTAGCCGTGCAGGTTCATCTGGCCGAGGCCGATCGCGTGGGACCGGTCGTTGCCGTCCTCGATCGAGCGGACCGAGCCGATGTGGCTCTGGTCGCTGACCGCGGTGAGCGCGCGGATCGCCGTCTCGACCGTCTGGCCGAGGTCGTCGGCGTCCATCGACAGCGCGATGTTCATCGAGCCGAGGTTGCAGGAGATGTCCTTGCCGATCTCCTTGTACGACAGGTCGTCGTTGTAGGTGGTCGGCGTGTTCACCTGCAGGATCTCGCTGCAGAGGTTGGACATGTTGATGCGCCCCTTGATGGGGTTGGCCTTGTTGACCGTGTCCTCGAACATGACGTACGGGTAGCCGGACTCGAACTGGATCTCGGCGACGGTCTGGAAGAACTCGCGGGCGTTGATCTTGGTCTTCTTGATGCGCGGGTCGTCGACCATCTCGCGGTACTTCTCGGTGACCGAGATGTCGCCGAACGGGACGCCGTAGACCTTCTCCACGTCGTACGGCGAGAACAGGTACATGTCCTCGTCGTTCTTGGCGAGCTCGAACGTGATGTCAGGCACCACGACGCCGAGCGACAGCGTCTTGATGCGGATCTTCTCGTCGGCGTTCTCACGCTTGGTGTCGAGGAAGCGCATGATGTCGGGGTGGTGGGCGTTGAGGTACACCGCACCGGCGCCCTGACGCGCACCGAGCTGGTTGGCGTAGCTGAAGCTGTCTTCGAGGAGCTTCATGACGGGGATGATGCCGCTCGACTGGTTCTCGATCTGCTTGATCGGGGCGCCCGCCTCACGGATGTTCGACAGCAGCAGCGCCACGCCGCCGCCGCGC
The DNA here is from genome assembly GCF_017939615.1 of Microbacterium sp. BLY. Taxonomy (NCBI): domain Bacteria; kingdom Bacillati; phylum Actinomycetota; class Actinomycetes; order Micrococcales; family Microbacteriaceae; genus Microbacterium; species Microbacterium sp. BLY. The sequence continues at coordinate 24,345 of NZ_JAGKSR010000002.1, read as the reverse complement.
TTGGAGAGCTGCAGCGCGGAGTTGATGCCACGGGCGATCGACTCCATGTTGTCCTCGATGCGCAGCAGGAAGCAGCTGACGAGCTCGCCGCGCTGGGCCTTGCCCGCGTTGAGGAAGGTCGGGGTGGCCGGCTGGAAGCGACCGGAGATGATTTCCTCGACGAGGTTCACGGCGAGCTTCTCGTCGCCGTCCGCGAGGGCGAGCGCGGTCATCACGACGCGGTCCTCGAAACGCTCGAGGTAGCGCTTGCCGTCGAAGGTCTTCAGCGTGTAGCTCGTGTAGTACTTGAACGCGCCGAGGAACGTCTCGAAGCGGAACTTCTTCGAGTAGGCGAGGTCGTTGAGCTTCTGCACGAAGTCGAACGAGTACTTCTCGATGACGGCGCCCTCGTAGTACTCCTTCTCCACGAGGTAGTCCAGGCGCTCCTTGAGCGAGTGGAAGAACACCGTGTTCTGGTTGACGTGCTGCAGGAAGTACTCCCGCGCGGCGCGCTTGTCGGCGTCGAACTGGATCTTCCCGTTCGCGTCGTACAGGTTCAGCATCGCGTTGAGGGCGTGGTAGTCCAGGCCCTCGTATGCGGGGTTCACCTTGAATGCCACTGTCTCGGTCACTGAAGATTCCACCGTCGTTCCAATCCGTCGCTCACGCGATCCACGTCGTCCTGTGTGCCGAAGATCTCGAGCCGATACAAGTGAGGCACGTGACACTTGCGGCTGATGATGTCGCCGGCGAGGCAGAACGCGTCGCCGAAGTTGGTGTTGCCCGCGGAGATGACCCCGCGGATGTGGCGCCGGTTGCGCTCGTCGTTGAGGAACCGGATCACCTGCTTGGGCACGGCCCCCTTCTCGACCCCGCGCCCGACGCCCCCGCCGTAGGTGGGGGTGACCAGCACGAAGGGCTCGTCGACGACGAGGTCCTCTTCGGTCCGGTGGAGGGGGATGCGTCGGGCGGGAAGCCCGAGCTTCTCGATGAAGCGCGCGGTGTTACCCGACACGCTCGAGAAGTAGATCAGGAGCGGCGCTGCGGTCGCGACGGCGCTCATAGCTCTCTCCTTGGGTTCCTGAGCCTGTCGAAGGGCCGGGTGGCGAGCCTGTCGGACTACGCCAGGCGCGACGCGAGCTCGTCGATCTTGTCGGGACGGAAGCCCGACCAGTGGTCCTCGTCGGTGACGACGACGGGCGCCTGCATGTAGCCGAGCGCCTTGACCTGCTCCAGCGCCGTCGGGTCCTCCGACAGGTCGTGGATCTCGTACTCGATGCCCTTGGCATCCAGGGCGCGGTAGGTCGCGTTGCACTGGACGCAGGAAGGCTTGGTGTACACCGTGATCGACATCTGAACCCCTCAAATCTCTGGTTTCTCCGGCAGACCTCCGCCGGGATCTCAATACTACATATAGGGACGGACATTCGGTGCGACCACAAGGGGTAGTAGTTACATCCGTGTAGTTTTTCCACCGCTCTCTACAGATACAACACAGGTTGTCCACCGTTTCTTCCACAGGCGGACCCCCGGCCGCGAGGTCACGGACCCGCAGGAAATCGCGGCTGGGAGGAGCCTGGGAGCGATCCATCCACAGGGGGCACCATACGGGGGCCCTCGGACATCCCCAGGCCTGTGGAATTCGTCCTCCGGCGTGTCCTCGGCGTGTCGCGGCGTGTCGGTCGCGGGACCGTCTCACCCACGTCCCCGGCGCCCGGTACCGTTGTCTGGTGGCGGGCTATCGGGATCTTCTTCGCACGCCGGGAGTGGGGCGCATGATCGCCGCCCAGCTCACCGCGCGCTTCCCCAACGGGATGATGTCCTTGGCGATCCTGCTGCACGTGGAGCAGCAGACGGGATCGTACGGATCGGCGGGCCTCGTCCTGGCGGCGACGAGCGTCGGCCAGGCCGTGGCCGGCCCCATCACCAGTCGCTGGATGGGCGCCTGGGGCATGCGACGGGTGCTGACCCTCACGCTGTCCGTCTGCGTGCTGGCGGTCCTGGGCCTCGGACTGCTGCCGCTCTCCGTGCCCGGCTACATGGCACTCGGCATGGTCGCCGGCCTCTCCACGCCGCCCGTGCAGGCGGCCGTCCGCACCATCTACCCGAAGCTGGTCAACGCCGGTCAGCTCACCCCCCTGTTCTCGCTGGATGCCTCGCTGCAGGAGATCATCTGGGTGCTGGCGCCGGTGGTCATCACCCTCGTCTCCACCCAGGTCGGCACCATGGAGGGCCTGCTCCTCGTGGCGGTCGTGCTCGTGGCCGGCGGAGCCTGGTTCATCCTCTCCCCCGAGGTCGGCCGGGTGCGCATCCCCCGCAGCCGCAACGCCCTCGGCAAGGTCGTCGTCAAGCCGCCCGTGCTGCTGGCGACCGTCATCGGCTTCCTCCTCATCGGCGCCTGCTCGGCCGTCGAGGTCGGTGTCGTCGCCACGTTCGAGCACGGCAGTCTCGCGGCCGGCCTCATCCTGGCGGTCTTCTCGGCGGGCAGCCTCGCCGGCGGACTCGCCTTCGGCCACATCCCGATCGGTCCCTGGGCGATGGCCCGCCGCCTGCTCATCGTCACCGTCGGACTCGCCCTGACGATGGTCATGCTCAACGTCTTCTGGCTCGGCGGCACGCTGATCCTCGCCGGGATCGGCATCGCCCCGGCCCTCGCCGTCCTCTTCGCCATCACCACCGCGAGCGTCAAGTTCAGCGAGACCGCCGAGGCCTTCGGCTGGGCGGGCACCGGTCAGCTCATCGGCGCCGCGGCCGGATCGGCGGTCGCCGGCTTCCTCGTCGACGTCGGCGACTGGCGCGGCGCCTACCTGGCCGCGACCATCTTCGCCGGCGTCGGCCTGCTGGTGTCGATCGTCTTCGTCCGGTCCTTCCCCGATCTGCGTCACCGCGACGCCAGTCCCCATCCCGACACCGAGCCCTTGGCGGTCACCCCCTCATGAGCCCCACCGTCCCGTCCCCCTCCCCTGCGATCGTGTGCGTCGGCGAGTCGATGGCCCTGGTCACGCCGACCGGCGCCGACCTCGCGGTCGCGGACACCGCCACGATCTCCCACGCGGGCGCCGAGGCGAACGTCGCGGTCGGCGTCGCGGCCGCCGGTCACCGCGCCGTCTGGGCCTCCCGGCTCGGCGACGACCCCCTCGGTCGACGCCTCGCCGCCGAGCTGGCGCAGCGCGGGGTCGAGCTGTGGACGGAGCAGGACCCGGACGCGCCGACCGGCGTCATGTTCAAGGACCCGGGCGTCGAGTCGTCGGCGGTCTACTACTACCGCCGCGGCTCCGCGGCCTCCCGTATGGCGCCCGGCTTCCTCTCCCCCGCGCAGCTCGCCGGCGTGCGCATCGTGCACACCACGGGCATCACCCCGGCGCTGTCCGCGACCTGCCGCGCGATGGTCGACCAGCTCTTCGCGGATGCGCGAGCGGCCGGAGCGGTCGTCTCGTTCGATGTGAACGACCGTCGGGCGCTGTGGAGCCCGGAGGAGGCCGCGACCACCCTGGCGCACCTCGCCGACGCCGCGGACATCGCCTTCGTCGGACGCGATGAGGCCGAGCGCATCTGGGGCACCGCCACGGCCACCGAGATCCGCGCCCATCTCCCGCACTGCGGCCTGCTCGTCGTCAAGGACGGCGACGTCGGGGCCACGGCCTTCGCGGGCGATGCCACGCCGGTGTTCGTGGCCGCCCCCACCGTTGAGGTGGTGGAGCCCGTCGGCGCCGGGGACGCGTTCGCCTCGGGGTTCCTGGCCGCGACGCTCGACGGCGCCGACCTCGAGGCCCGTCTGTCGGCAGGGCACGAAGCCGCCGCCCGGGTGCTCCGCATCGCCGCCGACCTGCCGCCCCTCGAACCGGCGCGCTGACCCGCATCCGGTGACGGGGCCCGGTCGTAGGCTGGAGCCATGCCGGCTCCCGTCACCCTCCCCCGCCTGAGCTGGGGCGATCCCGCTGCGCCGCGACGCGCACTCCTCGTTCACGGCCTCGGCTCCTCCGGCGCACTCATGTGGCGCCTCGGCGATGCCCTCGCCGTCGCGGGCTGGCACGCGACCGCGGTCGATCTTCGCGGGCACGGCGACGCCCCGCGCGCGCTCGACTACTCCGTCGCGGCGTACGCGGCGGATCTCGTCGCCGCCCGCCCCTCCGGCGACGGCCCGTGGGACGCGGTGGTCGGCCACTCGCTCGGTGGCGCCGCCGGCACGGTGGCGGCCGCGGCCGCCCCGGACTGGACGCGCCGCCTCGTCCTCATCGATCCCGCCATCCACGTCGTCGGGCGGGATGCGGAGGCCGTCCGCCGCAGCCAGGAGCGGGCCTTCGCCGACAACCGCCTCGAGGCGGTCCGCCAGGAGCACCCGCACTGGCACCCGCAGGACCAGGAGCTGAAGGTGGACGCGGTGCGCCGGGCCAGCGCCTGGGCGGTCGAGCAGACCAGTGCACAGAATCAGCCGTGGGACGTCCGCACCGACGCGGCCCGCCTCACCGTCCCCACCCATGTGATCGGCGGCGACCCCGCCGTCTCCAGCATCTTCACCGGCGCCCTCGCCGACGAAGTGCTCGCGAGCAACCCCCGCATCTCCCTCTCGGTCGTGGCCGGTGCCGGCCACTCGGTGCATCGCGACCGCCCGGAGGAGTCGATCCGACAGCTTCTGGAGGCTTTGGCATGACTGACTTCGACCCGTCGGCGTATCTCCCCGACGACCTGCTCGACCGCATCCGGGAGCGCGCGCCGATCCACGACCGGGAGAACACCTTCCCCCAGGCCGACCTCGATGAGCTCCGCGCGGCCGGTTACCTGTCGATCCTGGTACCGCGGGAGCGCGGCGGTGCCGGGCTCGGACTCGCACAGGCGGCCCTTCTGCAGCAGCGGCTCGCGGGTGCAGCCCCCGCCACGGCCCTCGCGATCAACATGCACCTCGTCTGGACCGGCGTCGCCAAGGTCTTCTCGGACCGCGGGGTCCCCGGCCTCGAGTTCGTGCAGGACGGCGCGGTGGCCGGTGAGGTGTTCGCGTTCGGGATCAGCGAGGGCGGGAACGACCTCGTGCTGTTCGGCAGCGACACCGCGGCCGTCCCGGACGGCGAGGGCGGGTATGCGTTCACCGGCACCAAGATCTTCACCTCGCTGGCCCCCGTGTGGACCAGGCTCGGGCTGCACGGGCTCGACACGACCAGTCCTGATGCGCCGAAGCTCGTCTTCGCCTTCGTCGAACGGAGCGACCGGGTCACCACCTCGGACGACTGGGACACGCTGGGCATGCGCGGCACGCAGAGCAGGACCACCCGCCTGGACGGCGCCACCGCGGACGCGGCCCACGTGGTGCGCCGCATCGAACCCGGCCCCAGCCCGGACCCGATCGTCTTCGGCATCTTCTCGGTCTTCGAGATCCTCCTCGCGTCCGTCTACACCGGCATCGCGCACCGTGCGCTGGAACTGGCCGTGGCGACCGCGCATACGCGGCGATCGAAGAAGAGCGGGGCCGCGTACAGTCAGGATCCGGACATCCGCTGGCGCATCGCCGACATGGCCCTCGCGTACGACGCGCTTCCGCCGCAGATCGCCGCCCTCGCGCGCGACGTCGACGAGCGCGCCGACCACGGGGCCCGCTGGTTCCCCGCGCTCTCGGGGCTGAAGCACCGGGCGGTGACGATGGCGAAGCAGGTCGTCGACGAGGCCATGCTCGTCGCGGGCGGCGGCTCCTACTTCTCCGGCAACGAACTGTCCCGGCTCTACCGCGACGTGCTCGCCGGCGCCTTCCACCCCTCGGACCCGGAATCCGCGCACGCCACCGCGGCGAGCGCCTGGCTCGGTCCGGTCGACTCCTGACCGGACCGCGACGACGGCGCGCGACGAGCACGCGGCGCCGGGGTGTCAGCGGGTGGCCGGCGCGTCGCGGCGTCGCGCCAGGAGCGCGAGGTGCAGGGCGGCCAGCGTCTCGCCGTCGTCCAGGTCGGCTCCGATGAGCTCGCCGATGAGGGCGAGCCGCTGGTAGAACACCGACCGGGACAGGTGACTCGCCGCCGCGGCGGCCGACCGGTTGCCCGGGTGCGCGACGAGCGCGGCGAGGACGTCCAGCAGGTCTCCCCGGCGCTCACGGTCGTGGCGGAGCAGCGGCGCGAGCATCTGCTCGCTGTGCGCCTGCAGTCGCCGATCGTCGTGCAGGGCGGAGACGAGACGCTCCAGGGGACGATCGTCGACCCGACGCACGGTCGGCGCCTCCCCGCCGGGCGCTCGCGCGGCGAGCGCGAGGGCCGCGCGCGTCGAGGCGAGGAGCCCGAGGACACCCGCCGCCTCCGGCCCGACCACCGCGGGGGCGCCGTCGGCCACCCGCTGCACCACGGCGTCCGTCAGGGAACCGGGACCGAGGAGCAGGACGATGTCGGCACCGCGGCGCGCTCCGACCGCGGCGAACCCGGCCGCGCGCGCCCGCTCCACGGGCGGTTCCGCCGGCCCCTCGGCCCGGATCACCAGGCCGCGGCTCCCGCTCTCCGCCGGGTCGAGGCCGAGCCGGCGGAGGCGGGACGCGATGTCCTCCTCGCGGGCGAAGCGGGCGCCGAGGAGGTCGTCGAGGAGCCGGCGATGGGCGAGCAGCGACCAGGCGCCCTCGCCGTCCGCGAGGCAGCCGAACGCGAGGGCGGTCGCCCCGAGTTCGAGGACCGTGGCGCGTCCCGCGGGATGCGGCGGCCCGTCGCCCGCCACGAGCCAGCCCCAGCGCACGCCGCGCGCCTGGACGGGCACGCGGTCGCCGCCCTCCGGGGTGCCGGGTCGAAGGACCGCGGGGAGCGGAAGGCGGAGAGCCTCGGCCGCGATCACCTCCCCCGACGGATTCTCCAGGACCACGGGAACGTCGAGCGCGCGGGCGACCTCCGACACGATCACGTCGGCGGGAGCGCCCCGGAGGCTGAGTTCGGTGAAGAGGTCGTGCAGCCGCTGTCGCTCACGGAGCGCGGCGGTCTGCGCGTCGATCAGCGCGCGGTGCACGGCCTCGGTGACGGCGACGAACTTCACCTCGGCGGCGAGCGCGACGAGGGCGAGCCCGGAGGCGGCGCACGCCGCGACGACCGCATCCGGGACCCGGGGCATCCGCTCACCGAGCTCGACGACGATCCCGGACACCCCGACCCTCGTCAGCTGCGCGACGAGACGACGCAGCGCCCCGGGCTCTGTGGGCCAGGCCGCCCCCGTCGTGAGCAGCAGCTCCCCGCCGTCGAGCAGGCGGGCGACGTCGGCACTGTCGGAGACGTGGACCCATCGGACCCCCGCGTCGAGCGCCACCCCGCCGACGAGCACGGCCGGCGCTCCTCGCTGGACCACGGGCAGCGCGAGGACGTCCGCGACGCAGAGGACGGCCGGTTCCGGACGATCTGTCCGGACCGGGACGAACTCCTGACGCTCTGACACTCTGCAGGCCTCTCGTCGTCTGTGAGCATGGGCAGTACCCCAGCGTAGCGACCCTCGGTCAGAGTGTTCGATACGCGACGACTCGCGAAGGAGCCCCGTGGACATCGTCCGTCACGTCATCAACGGCACCGAGACCGCCGCTGCGGTCCGTCGGGGCCCCGTCTTCGATCCGGCCACCGGAGAGGTCACCCGCGAGGTGGCCTTCGCATCCGCCGCCGAGGTCGACGCAGCCGTGACGGCCGCTGCCGCCGCGCTGCCCGGCTGGCGGGAGACGAGTCTCATCAAGCGCGCGGACGTGTTCTTCCGGCTTCGTCAGCTGCTGAAGGAGCGCACGGACGAGCTCGCCGCGATCGTGACCTCGGAGCACGGCAAGGTGCTCTCCGACGCCGCCGGCGAGGTGTCGCGTGGCATCGAGAACGTCGAGTTCGCCGCCGGTCTCGTGCACCTCCTCAAGGGCGAGCGCAGCGAGCAGGTCTCCCGCGGCGTCGACGTGCACTCCGTCAAGCAGCCCGTCGGGGTGGTCGCCGCCGTGACGCCGTTCAACTTCCCGGTCATGGTGCCGCTGTGGATGGTGGCATCGGCGATCGCGTGCGGCAACACCGTCGTCCTCAAGCCCAGCGAGAAGGACCCGTCCGCCGCCGTCTGGCTGGCGCGGCTGTTCCGTGAGGCCGGCCTCCCCGACGGTGTGCTGAACGTCGTGCACGGCGACAGGGAGGCCGTCGACGCGCTCCTGGAGTCCCCGCGCGTGCAGGCCGTGAGCTTCGTCGGCTCGACGCCCATCGCCCGGTCGATCTACCAGCGCGCCTCGGCGGCCGGCAAGCGCGTGCAGGCGCTGGGCGGCGCGAAGAACCACATGGTCGTGATGCCCGATGCCGACCTCGACGCGGCCGCGGACGCGGCCGTCTCCGCCGCCTACGGCTCCGCGGGCGAACGCTGCATGGCGGTGTCCGTGCTCGTGGCGGTCGGCGACATTGCCGACGACCTCGTCGCCGCGATCGCCACCCGCATCGAGGGTCTCGCGATCGGCCCCGGCACGGACCCGGCCAGCGAGATGGGTCCGCTCATCACGGCGGAGCACCGCGACCGTGTCGCCTCCTTCGTCACGGGGGCCGCGGCGGAGGGAGCGCGGGTCGTCGTGGACGGCACCACGAGGTCGTTCCCGGGCGACGGGTTCTTCCTCGGGGTGAGCCTCATCGACGACGTCACCCCGGGGATGCGCGTCTACGACGAGGAGATCTTCGGTCCGGTCCTGTCCGTGGTGCGCGTGGCGACCTATGCGGATGCGGTCGCCCTCGTCAACGCGAACGCCTACGGCAACGGGACGGCGATCTTCACGCGCGACGGGGGAACGGCCCGCCAGTACGAGTTCGACATCGAGGTCGGCATGGTCGGTGTCAACGTGCCGATCCCCGTCCCGGTCGGCGCCTACTCCTTCGGAGGCTGGAAGGACTCGCTCTTCGGTGACGCCCACATCTACGGCCCGGAGTCCGTGCACTTCTACACGCGCTCCAAGGTGGTCACGACGCGGTGGCCCGACCACACGCCGTCCCAGATCGACCTCGGCTTCCCGAGCAACCACTGACAAGGAGCGATCACGATGACGAGCTTCACCGACCGCCACGGCGTCACCTCTGCCCTCCCCGCCCCGGACGCCGAGGCGCAGGTGCGCGCCGACGACCGCGCCCACGTCTTCCACTCCTGGAGCGCGCAGGCCCTGATCGATCCGCTGCCCGTCGCCGCCGGGCAGGGCTCGACCTTCTGGGACTACGAGGGCACCGCCTACCTCGACTTCTCCAGCCAGCTCGTGAACCTCAACCTGGGTCACCAGCACCCCGACCTCGTCGCCGCGATCCAGCGGCAGGCCGGACGGCTGGCGACCATCCAGCCGGCGATGGCGAACGACGTGCGCGGTGAGCTCGCACGCCTCATCGCCGAGGTCGCCCCCGACGGCTTCGAGAAGGTCTTCTTCACGAACGGCGGCGCGGAGGCGAACGAGTACGCGGTGCGGATGGCCCGGCAGGCGACGGGCCGGCGGAAGGTGCTGTCGATGTACCGCAGCTACCACGGTTCCACGGCGACCGCGATCGCCCTGACCGGCGACCCGCGCCGGTGGGCGAACGACGTGAGTGACACGGGCGCGGTGCGCTTCTTCGGGCCGTACCTGTACCGCTCGCCGTTCCACAGCGAGACCCCGGAGCAGGAGACGGAGCGCGCCCTCGCCCACCTGGAGCAGACCATCCAGCTCGAGGGTCCGCAGACCATCGCGGCCCTCATCATCGAGACGGTGGTGGGCACGAACGGCGTGCTCCTCCCGCCGCCGGGTTACCTCCCCGGGGTGCGCGCGCTCTGCGATCGCTACGGGATCGTCTTCATCGCGGACGAGGTCATGGTCGGATTCGGGCGCCTCGGCGAGTGGTTCGGCATCGATGCGTTCGACGGCCGCCCTGACCTGCTGACCTTCGCGAAGGGCGTGAACTCCGGGTACGTCCCGCTCGGTGGCGTCGTCCTGTCGGACCGCATCGCCGCCGCCTTCGACACCGTCCCGTTCGCGGGCGGGCTCACCTACTCCGGCCACCCCCTCGCCTGTGCCGCGGGGGTGGCCACGTTCGAGGTCTTCCGCCGCGACGGCATCCTGGAACGCGTGCGCGACCTCGGCGAGCGCATCGTCGGACCGACCCTGCGCTCCTGGGCGGCATCCCACCCGAGCGTCGGCGAGGTCCGGGGTCGCGGCCTGTTCTGGGCGGTCGAGCTCGTCCGGGATCAGCAGACGAAGGAACCGCTCGTCCCGTTCAATGCGAGCGGTGCCGACGCCGCACCGATGACCGCGTTCGCCGCGGCCGTGAAGCGAGCCGGCGTGTGGCCGTTCACGCACTTCCATCGGCTGCACATCGCTCCCCCGCTGGTGATCGAGGAGGAGGAGCTGGTGCGGGGTCTGGCCGCGATCGACGAGGCGCTGGCCGTGGCGGACGAGGCCACCGCGCGCTGAACCGCGCCCGGGGTCTACTTACGGTCGAAGTCGAAGGCCTTGAGGAGCTCGTCGACGGCCTTGTCGCGCTCCTCCCCTCCGTCCTCGAACATGTGGGTGACGTGGGTGCGGAGGTGGTTCTCGAGCAGCAGACGGTTGAGCGACTCGAGCGAGCGCTGGATCGCGCGGGACTGCGTGATGATGTCCATGCAGTACTCCTCGTTCTCGATCATCCGCGCGACGCCGCGCATCTGACCCTCGAGGATGCTGGTGCGGTGGAGAGCGCGCTTCTTGATGTCTTCGATCACGTATCGAGGCTACCCGCCCCGTGAAAGGATGACGTCATGCCGCGAACACCCACGACGCTGCTCTCCGTCGCCGATCAGGAGCGCCGGCGCGCACTGCGGCGGATGAAGGCCGTCGCGCTCGGCGCTCTCGTGTTCATGGCCGTGGCGTTCGTCGTCGCCTTCGCGTTCCAGGAGCGGGTGGGGTGGCTCGCCTACGTCCGCGCCGCCGCGGAAGGCGGCATGGTCGGCGCCCTGGCCGACTGGTTCGCGGTGACGGCCCTGTTCCGCCGTCCGCTCGGCCTGCCGATCCCGCACACGGCCATCATCCCGAACCGGAAGGACGAGATCGGCCGGACGCTGGGCGAGTTCGTCGAGACGAACTTCCTCGCCGCCGACGTCGTGCGGACCAAGCTCACCAGCACCGCGATCGCCGTCCGTGCCGGGGAATGGCTCCGGGAGACCCCGCACGCGGAACGCGTCGCCGCGGAGGGAGCCACGATCGCGACGGCGGTGCTGAACGCGCTGAGCGACGACGACGTGCGCGACCTCATCGCCGACCTCGCCCGTGAGCACCTCGTCGCCCCGGAATGGGGTCCGCCCGCGGGGGCCTGGCTGGAGAAGATCGTGGACGCCGAGGCGCATCACGGAGCAGTCGACCTCGCCGTCGACAGCATCGGGCGATGGCTCGACGCGAACGCCGCCTCCTTCGCGGGACTCGTCTCCCGGCGGCTGCCCGGGTGGATGCCCAAGATCGCGCACCGCCTCATCGACGACACCGTCTACAACGAGGCCATGAAGTTCGTGCGGGCCGTGCAGGCCGATCCCCGGCATCCCGCCCGCCTCGCGATCGACGGGTACCTGGCCCGCCTCGCGGACGCCCTGCAGAACGACCCGGCGACCCGGGAGAAGCTGGAGAACGCGAAGGCCGCGCTGTTCGACAGTCCGCGCGTGGGTGCTCTCGCCGCGGAGGCGTGGAACACCGCGAAGAACGGGCTCCTCGCCGCCCTGGCGGACCCGGAGAGCGGGCTGCGGCGGCGCGCCGTCCAGGCGCTGCAGGAGGTCGGCGAGCGCCTCACGACCGACGCCGCCCTCCAGCACCGCGTCGACACCTGGGTGTCCGACGCCGCCGTCTTCCTCGTGGACCGGTACCGACACGACATCGCGTCGATCATCACCGACACCGTCGAACGCTGGGATCCCGCCGAGACCACCGAGAAGATCGAGCTCATGGTCGGCCGGGACCTCCAGTACATCCGGCTGAACGGCACCGTCGTCGGTGCGCTGGCCGGACTCGCGATCTTCACCGTCGCCCATGCCCTCATCCCGGGAGTCTGAGATGCCGCTGTCCCATGACCCGCTCTGGCCGCGCGCGGGTGCCTGGCCCGCGTTCGACGGTGCCGCCGATGCCGTGCTCCTCGGCGTCCCGACCTGGCGCACCTCGCTCTCGCCGACCGGGGCGCATGCGACCCCGGCGGCGATCCGCGCGGCGCTCCCCCGCTACGGCACGACGGTGCTGGGCCCCTCGCCGGTCGACCTGGACGAGGTGCTCCGCATCGCCGACGCCGGCGATGTGTCCGAGCCGGACGGAGAGGCAGGAGAGGCCGAGGCGATCGCGCGCGTGCGCGGGCTCGCGGAGGCATCCGCCCTGGTGATCGCGCTCGGCGGGGACAACTCCCTCACGTATCCGGTGGCGCTCGGCGCCCGGGCGACGGGCCTGATCACGATCGACGCGCACTTCGACCTGCGCGACGGGGTCTCCAACGGCACCCCGGTCCGGCGGCTGGTGGAGGACGACCCGGTCGCGGCCTCCGTCCCGACCGCGCGCATCGACCCCGCGCGCATCGTGCAGATCGGCCTCGCCGACTTCGCGAACTCCGCGGCGTACGCCCGCCGCGCGGCCGACTGGGGCATCCGGGTCATCACGATCGACGACGTGCGTCGGCGGGGGATCGCTGACGTCGTCGCCGAGGCGGTCGAGATCGCCGGTGCCGGTGACGCCGCCCGCGTGCACCTCGACATCGACGTGGACGCCTGTGATCGTGCCGTCGCCCCGGGGTGCCCGGCCAGCGTCCCCGGGGGCCTGGCGGCGTGGGAACTGCGCGCCCTCGCCCGCGCGGTGGCCGCTGATCCGCGGGTGGTCAGCGCCGACATCGCCGAGGTCGACGCCACCGCGGACACCGAGGACGCGCGTACCGTGCGGCTCGCGGCGCTGTGCGTCCTCGAGCTGCTCGCCGGACTCGCCGCCCGCTGACCCCGGCAGCCCGGCGCCGGCTCAGCGCACCACGAGTTCGGGAGTGATGAGCGCGTGCGCCGAACCGGACTCGACCCGGCGTGGTGACACGACGTCCCCCGTCGGCCCCATCAGCAGGTGCAGGATCGCCTCCGCGACGTCCTCCGGCCGCTGTTCCACGCTCGAGAAGCCCAAGGCTTCGGCCGTCGGGGTGTTGTCGAACCCGATGACGGGCACCGCCGCCCCCGCATCGGCGAGGCCGAGCAGCGCCCCGACCGCGAGCGAGTCGCTGGCGCAGACGACCGCGTCGGCCCGCTGGCCGTCCTCCCACGCCCGGATGACCGCGCGTCGCGCGTCAGGGACCGCGTCCTCGGCGACGATCCGCGCCCCGCGCGCCCCCGCCTCGGCGAGCGCCTCCCGCCATCCGCGCTCACGGTCGTCGCCCGTGCCTGATCCCGCCGGCCACCCCAGGAAGGCCACCTCGGTGCCCCGCTCGAGCGCGTGTCGTGTCGCCGCCCGCGTGCCCGCCGCACCGTCGACGTCGACCCAGAGATGCGTGGGGTCGGCGATGTCGTCGTCGCCCCACGGCCTCCCGAACGAGATGAACGGCAGGCCGAGCGCATCCAACCGGGTCACGCGGGGGTCGTCGCGGACGGTGCCGGTGAGGATCGCCGCATCGATCTCCGACCCCTCCCACAGCTCGGCGAGCCGCCCGAGCTCCTCCTCCGGCGTCCGCGCCGCGTACACGAGCATGCGCATCCCGCGCGCGCTCGCCCGTTCGGTGATCGCGTGCACGAACCGGTCGAGCACCACTCCCGAGATGCCGCCCAGGTACGGATCCAGCCGGATGCCGATGGTCGAGCTGCGCCGCAGCCGCAGCCGCCGCGCGGCCGCATGCCGTCGGTAGCCGAGCTCGTCGATGGCGGAGAGCACGCGCTCCCGGGTCGCCGGCCGCACGATGTCCGGGGTGTTGAGGACGTTCGACACCGTCTGGCGGGACACACCGGCGTGGGCCGCCACGTCCTCGACCGTCGGCGCCTTGGCCATCGCTCTCCTCGATCCCGGCGGCTTGACACGTCCGCACTGCCGCACCTAGCGTATTCCATGCAGAGTTTGATCGTTCAAATTCCTGCCCGACAGCCCTCATCAAAGGAGAGAGAGACATGACACGGCAGACCACACGCGCCCTGCTCGGCGCCGGAGCGGTCCTGATCACCACCACCCTCGTGCTCACCGGCTGCGGCTCCGGTTTCTCGGGCGACGAGCCGAGCGGCGACGACGCGGAGCTCTCCTCCTCCGACGACGGGCTCACGGTCCTCATCGGCTCGTCGGGCGACGCGGAGACCGCGGCCGTCCAGTCGGCCCTCGACGAGTGGTCCGCGGAGTCGGGAACCGCGGTCGACCTCCAGGTCGCGAGCGACCTGGCACAGGAGCTCTCGCAGGGCTTCGCCGCGGGGAAGCCCGCAGACCTCTTCTACCTCGCACCGGAGCAGATGGCGGGGTACGCCGCGAACGGCTCCCTCCAGGCCTACGGAGACGAGCTCTCCAACAAGGACGACTTCTACCCGTCCCTCGTCGAGAACTTCACCCTCGACGGCACCTTCTTCTGCGCACCGAAGGACTTCTCGACGCTCGCCCTCGTGATCAACACGCAGATGTGGGCGGACGCGGGGCTCACGGACGCCGACCTCCCGACCACCTGGGACGACCTCGCGGCCGTCGCGCAGAAGCTGACCACCCCCGAGCACGTGGGCCTGGCCTTCGGCGCCGAGTACCAGCGCGTCGGAGCGTTCATGGCTCAGGCCGGCGGCGGCCTGGTCGAGGACGGCGTCGCGATCGCCGACGATCCCGCCAACGTCGAGGCCCTCGACTACGTCCAGACGCACCTGGCCGACGGCACGTTCGCGTACGCGAAGGACGTCGGCGCGGGATGGGGCGGCGAGGCGCTGGGCAAGGGCCTGGCGGCCATGGTGATCGAGGGCAACTGGATCACGGGTGCGATGGCCAACGACTTCAGCTCGGTCGACTACACCGTGGCGGAGCTCCCGGAGGGTCCCGGCGGCAAGGGCACCCTGCAGTTCACGAACTGCTGGGGCATGGCGGCGGACAGCCCCAACCAGCAGGCGGCGCTCGACCTCGTCGAGTACCTCACCAGCGCCGACAGCCAGCTCGCGTTCTCGAAGGCGTTCGGCCCGATGCCGTCGATCACGTCGGCGGCCGACCAGTGGACGGCGGACAACCCCGCCCTCGCGCCGTTCCTCGCCGGGGCGGACTATGCGCAGTTCCCGCCGAACCAGGACGGTGCCGCCGACGTGATCGCCGACTTCAACGCGCAGCTCGAGTCCCTGAAGACGGGTGACCCGGCGCAGATCCTCAGCGGCGTGCAGGCGAACCTCGAAGCGATCGTCGAGTAATCATGGCGGGAAAGGCCCTGCCTCGCCGCGGAGGAGCCTCCGGGCTCCGCCGCGGCGAGGCCGCCGCCGGGTGGCTCTTCACGGCCCCGGTCATCGTCATCCTCGGCGTCTTCCTCCTCGTGCCCGTGCTCATGGCGCTGTGGGTGAGCATGTCCGACTGGGCGGGACGCGGCAGTCCGCTCTCCCCCTCCGTCTCGTTCGTGGGGGCCGAGAACTACTCCGCCGTGCTGACCGACGGCGGCCTGGCGACGAAGGACTTCGGCACCGCCCTGCGCAACAACGCCTGGTACGTGCTGCTCGTCGTCCCTCTGCAGACCGCCATCGCGCTCCTCCTCGCCGTCCTGGTGAACAGGGCCGTGTTGCGGGGGCGCGGGTTCTTCCGCACCGCGTACTACTTCCCGTCCGTCACGAGCTCGGTGGCGATCACCGTGCTCTGGCTCTTCCTGTTCTCGGCGAGTGGCGCCGTGAACAGCGTGCTGGCGTGGTTCGGCATCCACGGTCCGAACTGGTTCAACGATCCCCGCGGGGTCCTGCACCTCGCGCTGAGCGGGGTGGGCGTCGACTCGGGCCCCGCCGCCCTCACCCAGGGCGGCATGCTCGGCATCTCCTGGTGGGACTGGCTCGCCGGACCGTCGATCGCGATGAGCGCCTACATCCTCATGGCGATCTTCACGACCTCCGGCACCTTCATGCTGCTCTTCCTCGCCGGCCTGCAGAACCTCGGCCCCGACGTCGACGAGGCGGCCATGATGGACGGGGCCAACGGCTGGCAGCGGTTCTGGAGGGTCACCCTGCCGCAGCTGCGGCCGACGCTGTTCACCGTCCTCACCCTCGGGCTCATCGGATGCTGGCAGGTGTTCGACCAGATCTACACCGGCACGCGCGGCGCACCGAGCAAGACGACGCTCACCCCCGCCTATCTGTCCTACAAGACGGCCTTCACCGATCAGGAGTGGGGCCAGGGCGCGGCAATCGCCTTCCTCCTGTTCGTCATCATCGTGCTCTTCACCCTGCTGCAGCGGTGGGTGCTCCGCGATCGGCCGGTGTCCCGGCGACGGATCCGCGCGTACGAGGTCACGGGCCCGGGAGGTGCGTCGTGAAGCTGTCGTCCAAGCAGCTCGCCTGGCAGATCGCCCTGTACGCACTGCTGATCGTGCTCGCCCTCATCTACATCTACCCGTTCCTGATCCAGGTCTTCACGAGCTTCAAGACCGACGAGGACGCCGCCTCCTCCGGGGTGAACCTCCTGCCGGAGTCGTGGACCTTCGCCGCCTACGAGCGGCTGTTCGCCAACTCCGACTTCCCCTCCTGGTTCGTCAACAGCGCGATCGTGACGATCTTCGTCACGGCCGGTCGGGTGTTCTTCAACTCGCTCGCCGGCTACGCGCTCGCCCGGCTGCGGTTCCGTGGACGCGGCGTCGTGTTCGCGGCGCTCGTCGCCGTGATGTCGGTGCCCACCGTCGTCCTGCTGATCCCGAAGTTCCTCGTGATCAACCAGCTCGGCATCTTCAACTCCTACGCCGGGATGATCCTGCCGCTGCTGGTCGACGCCGCCGGGGTCTTCATCATGAAGAACTTCTTCGAGTCGATCCCGGTCTCGGTCGAGGAGCAGGCGCGCATCGACGGCGCCGGCGCGTTCCGCACGTTCTGGTCGGTCGTACTGCCGATGGCGACGCCGGCACTCATCACGATCGTGATCCTGTCCTTCCAGGGGTCGTGGAACGAGCTGAGCCACTTCATCGTGTCGACGAACGATCCTGCTCTCACGACCCTCACGAAGGGCGTCGCCTCCCTGTCCAGCGGGCAGCTCAGTCAGGGGACGCAGTACCCGCTGAAGCTCGCCGCCGCGCTCATCATGACGATTCCCGTCGCCGTGATGTTCTTCGTCTTCCAGCGCCGCATCATGAATTCCACCGAAGGAGCCGTCAAGGAATGACCGACCGCCCCCCTCTCCAGCCCCTGCTCGACGATGCCGTGATCGTGCTCCAGGCCCCCACCCAGGCGTGGTCCGGCCGGGACGGCAGCGTGGGGTCCGCCGCGATCCACGGCATCTATCACGGCGACGTCCGTCACATCGCCGCGATCGACCTCGCGGTCCAGGGCACGGCTCTGGAGCCGATCGGTCACGCCTCGCCGACGCCGCAGCACGTGAGGTTCACGGACCTGCTCCGCGGTCTCGACGATGCCGGCGCCGATCCGAAGGTGCGCCTCGACCGGGATCGCACGGTGCGTGCGGGCTCCTTCACCGAGTCCCTCCGCTTCTCCTCCCACCTCGATGCCGCCCTCACCGCCGACGTGACGGTGCGCCTCCGTCCGGACTTCGCGCCGATGCAGCAGGTCAAGGCCGGCAGGGACGGCGAGGAGGAGTGGAGCTGGGACGGCGAGCGCTGCCGCGCCGGCCAGGCGTCGTTCGCGCTCGCAGCACCGCACGCCGACGTGTCGGTCGAGGGACGGGAGATCCTGCTCGCCTGGCGGGTGGACGTGCCGCCGCGCGGCAGCGTGGAACTGTCGTGGGCACTCGACCTCGACGACCCGAGCCTCGTCGTGACCTCTCCGCCCCGGTTGTCCGCCGCCCACTCCCCCGAGACCGGGAACGATCCGCGCAGTGCGCGCTGGCTGCAACGCGCGGCCGCCGACCTCGCGGCTCTTCGGCTGGCCCTGCCCGATCACCCGGACGATGCGTTCTACGCGGCGGGTGCGCCGTGGTTCTTCACGCTGTTCGGCCGCGACTCGATCTGGGCGGCGCGGCTGGCTCTGGGCGCCGACACCGACATCGCCGCCTCCACGCTGCGGGTGCTCGCCCGCCTCCAGGGCACGACCGTGAACCCGGAGACCGCCGAGGCCCCGGGAAAGATCGCGCATGAGCTGCGCAGCGCCGAACTCGCCCTACCGGGCGAGGGCGTGCTCCTCCCGCCGCTGTACTACGGCACGGTCGACGCGACGCCGTTGTGGGTGTGTCTCCTCGCCGATGCGCACGAGGCCGGGCTGCCGGTAGCGGCGCTCCGCGAGCTGCTGCCCGCGCTGCGCGCCGCCCTCGGATGGATGATCGAGCACGGCGATGCCTCCGGAAGCGGCTTCATCGACTACGCCGACGAGACCGGCCACGGTCTGGCGAATCAGGGCTGGAAGGACTCGGGCGACTCGATCCAGTGGCGCGACGGACGTCTGGCGGAAGGGCCGATCGCCCTCAGCGAGGTGCAGGGCTACGCCTACGAGGCCGCGGTGCGCGGCGCCGCCCTTCTCGACCACCTCGGCGAGCCCGGCGGTGATGAGCTGCGCGACTGGGCGGCGGACCTCCGTCGACGGTTCCGGGACGCCTATTGGGTGACCACTCCGGAGGGGCGGTATCCCGCCATCGCGCTCGACGCGCACGGGGCCCCGGTCGATTCCCTCACCAGCAACATCGGTCACCTCATCGGCACCGGCCTGCTCGATGCGGAGGAGGAGCGGGCGTGCGCGGACCTGCTCGTCGGCGAGAGCATGGCGAGCGGCTACGGTGTCCGCACGATGTCCACGGGGGCCGCGGGCTATTGGCCGCTCAGCTATCACGGCGGCAGCGTCTGGACCCACGACACGGCCATCGCCGTGCACGGGATGCGGCGCGCCGGACTGACCGCGCACGCCCGTCGGCTCGCCGCGGAACTGCTCGATCTGGCCGAGGGCTTCGACTACCGGGTACCCGAGCTGCATTCGGGCGAGCCCCGCGTCCCCGGAGGCCGTCCGGTGCCCTACCCCGCCGCCTGTCGTCCGCAGGCGTGGTCCGCCGCCGCCGCGGTGATCTGCGCCGACGTCCTGCGCTGACCGCTCGCGACGGTCAGCGCACGGTCGCCCCGTCCTTCCAGACGCGCGCGACGAGGGGCACCCCCGGTCGATACGCCAGGTGCACCCGGGTGGGCGCGTCCAGCAGCACGAGGTCGGCGCGTGCGCCGGGGACGAGCCGGCCGATGTCGTCGCGGCGGAGCGCCTGCGCTCCGCCCGCGGTGGCCGCCCAGACCGCCTCCGCCGGGGTCATGCCCATGTCGCGGACCGCGATCGCGATGCAGAACGGCAGGGACGAGGTGAAGCTGGATCCGGGGTTCGTGTCACAGGACAGCGCGATGGTCACGCCCGCGTCAAGCAGCCGGCGCGCATCCGGATAGGGCTGGCGGGTGGAGAACTCCACGCCCGGCAGGAGGGTGAGCACGGTGTCCGATGCCGCGAGCGCGGCGATGTCCGCGTCCGTGAGGAAGGTGCCGTGGTCGACGGATGCCGCTCCCACGTCGACGGCCATCCGCACCCCGTCGCCGGGGCCGAGCTGGCTCGCGTGCACCCGAGGGGCCAGGCCACGGGCGATGCCCGCCTCGAGGATCCGCCGCGACTGCGCCACCGTGAACGCGCCGGTCTCACAGAACACGTCGATCCATCGGGCGTGCGGCGCGCAGGCGTCGAGCATCGGACCGACGACGAGGTCGACGTAGGCGTCCGGATCCTCGGCGTACTCGGCCGGCACCACGTGGGCGCCGAGGAAGGTGACCTCCGGCGTCACCTCGGCGGCGAGACGGACGAGACGCTCCTCGTCCGCGACGCTGAGCCCGTACCCGCTCTTGATCTCGACCGTCGTGGTGCCCTGTCGTCGCAGTTCGGCGACGAATCCGCGCAGGCGTGCCCTCAGCTCGTCGTCACCGGCCGCCCGCGTGGCCCGGACCGTGGACCGGATCCCGCCCGCGGCATAAGGCTGGCCCGCCATGCGCGCCTCGAACTCCGCCGCGCGATCGCCGGCGAAGACGAGATGGCTGTGACTGTCGACGAACCCGGGGATCACCGCTCGCCCGCGCGCGTCGACGGTCTCGTCGGCGGCCGGGGCGAGGCTCGACGGCCCGACCCAGGCGATCCGTCCGCCGTCGATCAGGACGGCCGCATCGAGGAGTGTGCCGCACGGGTCCGTGGGAGTCGGGTCGTTGGTCGTCAGTTCCCCGATGCCGGTGATCAGCGTGGTCGTCACAGTAGCGGCACCTTCAGTCCGCGGTCGCGCGCGACCTCCCTCGCGTGCTCGTACCCGGCGTCCACATGGCGCATGACTCCGGTTCCCGGGTCATTCGTCAGGACCCGGGCGAGCTTCTCCGCGGCGAGCGCGGAGCCGTCCGCCACCGTGACCTGCCCGGCGTGGATCGACCGGCCGATCCCCACCCCGCCGCCGTGGTGCAGCGACACCCAGGAGGCCCCGGACGCCGTGTTGAGGAGGGCGTTGAGGAGCGGCCAGTCGGCGATCGCGTCGGAGCCGTCCTTCATGGCCTCGGTCTCCCGGTACGGCGACGCGACGGAACCGGAGTCGAGGTGGTCGCGGCCGATCACGATCGGTGCGGAGAGCTCTCCCGAAGCGACCATCTCGTTGAACTTCAGTCCGGCGAGGTGCCGCTCCTGGTAGCCGAGCCAGCAGATGCGCGCCGGCAGCCCCTCGAAGTGCACCTTCTCGCCCGCCTTGTCGAGCCAGCGGTGCAGGGCCGCGTCCTCGGGGAAGAGCTCGGCGATCGCCCGGTCCGTCTTGGCGATGTCCTCGGGATCGCCGGACAGCGCCACCCAGCGGAACGGCCCGCGCCCCTCCTCGAACTGCGGGCGGATGTAGGCGGGGACGAACCCGGGGAACGCGAAGGCACGATCGAACCCTCCGAGCTGCGCCTCCGCGCGGATCGAGTTGCCGTAGTCGAAGACCGCGGCCCCGGCGTCCTGGAACGCGACCATCGCCGCGACGTGCGCGGCCATGGACTCGCGCGACCGACGGGTGAACGCCTCGGGGTCGCGCGCCACCTCCTCCTTCCAGCGGGCGACGTCGACGCCGACCGGGAGGTAGGCGAGCGGGTCGTGGGCGCTGGTCTGGTCGGTCACGATGTCGACCGGGACCCCGCGACGGTGCAGTTCCGGGAAGACCTCGGCCGCGTTGCCGACCACACCGACGGACAGCGCCTCACCGGCCTCCTTCGCGGCGACCACCCGCGCCACGGCGGCGTCGAGGTCGGTCGTGTACTCGTCGAGGTAGCCGTGCTCCACGCGGCGGGCGAGCCGCGTCTCGTCGACGTCCGCGATGAGGACCGCGCCGTCGTTCATCGTCACGGCGAGAGGTTGTGCGCCGCCCATGCCTCCGGCACCCGCGGTGAGGGTCAGCGTGCCGCGCAGCGAATCCCGTCCGAGCGAGCGGGCCACCGCGGCGAAGGTCTCGTACGTCCCCTGGAGGATGCCCTGCGTGCCGATGTAGATCCAGGAGCCGGCGGTCATCTGGCCGTACATCGTGAGCCCGAGCTCCTCGAGCCGGCGGAACTCCGGCCAGGTGGCCCAGTCGCCGACGAGGTGGGAGTTGGCGATGAGCACGCGCGGCGCCCACTCGTGGGTACGGAACACCCCGACCGGTTTGCCGGACTGGACGAGCAGCGTCTCATCCGGCTCCAGCTCGTCGAGTGTGCGCACGATGGCGTCGTACGCCGCCCAGCTCCGTGCCGCCTTGCCCGTGCCGCCGTAGACGACGAGGTCGTCGGGGTGCTCGGCGACCTCGGGGTCGAGGTTGTTCATCAGCATCCGCTTGGCCGCTTCCGCGCCCCAGCTCTTCGCGGTGCGCTCGGCACCTCGAGGCGCGCGCACGATGCGCGCTCCGGTCTCCTCAGTCATGCACATGCTCCTTCGCGATGCGGGCGATCTCCCCGGACTGGACGAGGCCGGTCACGGCTTCCATCTCGGGCGAGAGGTGGCGGTCGGGGCCGGGACCGGCCGCGACGGTTCGGACGAGGTCGCGCACCGCTCCCGTGGCGGGCCCTGCCTCCAGAGGGGCGCGGAGGTCCAGCGCCCGCGCCGCTGTGAGGATCTCGATCGCGAGGACGCGGGACAGTCCGTCGATGGCGCGACGCAGCTTGCGGGCCGCGGCCCAGCCCATCGAGACGTGATCCTCCTGCATCGCCGACGACGGGATGGAGTCCACGGATGCGGGGACGGCGAGGCGCTTGAGTTCGGACACGATCCCGGCCGCCGCGTACTGCGCGATCATGAGGCCCGAGTCCACGCCGACCTCGGCGGCGAGGAAGGGCGGGAGACCGTGGCTGCGGGACGGGTCGAGGGCTCGGTCCGTGCGGCGCTCCGAGACGGACGCGACGTCGGCGACCGAGATCGCGAGGAAGTCGAGCACCGCGGCCACGGGCGCCCCGTGGAAGTTGCCGTTCGACTCGATGCGCCCGTCGAGGGTGATGATCGGGTTGTCGATGACGCTGGCCAGCTCGCGCTCCGCGATCATCGCGGCGTGGCCGAGGGTGTCCCGGGCGGCCCCGTGCACCTGGGGCGAGCACCGGAGAGAGTAGGCGTCCTGGACGCGGCCGTCCTCGGGGCCCCGATGGCTGGCGACCATCGGCGAGCCCGCGAGCAGCGCACGGAGGTGGGCCGCCGAGACCGCCTGTCCGGCCTGCGGGCGCAGAGCCATGAGGTCGGCGGCGAACACGGCGTCGGTGCCGAGCTGCGACTCGACCGACATCGCCGCGGCCACGTCGGCGGTGAGGAGCAGCGTCTCGAGGTCGTGCAGGGCGAGCACGAGCATGCCGAGCATGCCGTCCGTGCCGTTGATGAGGGCCAGTCCCTCCTTCTCGACAAGGGTGAGCGGCGCGATCCCGGCAGCGCGCAGCGCCTCCGCGGCCTCCACGAGACGACCGTCCGCGTCTCGCACCTCGCCCTCCCCCATGGTGGCCAGCGCGATGTGTGCGAGGGGGGCGAGATCGCCGGAGCAGCCCAGCGACCCGTACTCGCGGACCACGGGCACGATCCCCGCGTTGAGCAGAGCCGCATAGGTCTCCACGACGACCGGACGGACGCCGGTGCGGCCGGAGGCGAGGGTCTGCAGGCGCAGCAGCTGCAGCCCGCGCACCACTTCGCGCTCGACCTCGGCTCCGGTCCCGGCGGCGTGGGAGCGGATGAGGCTCGCCTGGAGTTGCAGACGGCGTTCCGGGGCGATGAAAGTGGTCGCGAGCGCACCGAAGCCGGTCGACACCCCGTAGTGCGGGTGCGGGTCGGCCGCGAGCCCATCGATGACCCGCCGGGTCTCGGCGACGCGTGTCAGCGCCGCCGGATCGACCACGACGGGCGCATCGTCCCGCACGACCCGCACGACCTCGTCCGGGGAGAGGGGGCGGGCTCCGACGGCGACGGGGGCGTGTGCACTCATGCCTCGATTCCACACCCGCCGACTCGACGCAGCGATCCCTTCGTGACAACCTGTGTCTGTGATCCCAGACAGCACACGCAGCGACGAGGGCACCGTCGTCCCCGCTGCCGCGCAGACCCTGCGCATCCTCAGCTACCTGGCGGGCCGCCCCGCGCCGGTGGCGGCCTCGGCGATCGCGCGCGAGCTGTCGCTGCCACGGTCCACCGTCTACCATCTGCTGCGCACACTGGCGGCGCACGGCTTCGTGCTGCATCTCCGCGAGGAGCAACGGTGGGGGCTCGGGACATCGGCGTTCGAGCTCGCCGGCGGCTACGCGCGCCAGCAGCCCCTCGCCCGGTTGGGTCGCCCGCTGGTGGCGGGGGTCTCGGACCGGCTCGGGGAGAGCGCCCACCTCGCTGTCATGAGCGGACGGGATGTGCTGTACATCGTCGAGGAGCGCGCCCCGCGCCGTCCGGCTCTCGTGACCGACGTGGGGGTCCGTCTGCCCGCACACCTCACCGCCACGGGGCGCGCGATGCTGGCGGCGCTCCCCCGCGAGCAGGTCAGGGCGCAGTATCCGGATGCTTCGGCGTTCCCGGACCGCACGGGGCGGGGCCCGCGTCGTCCGAGCGAGTTGCGGGATCTGCTGCGCGAGGTCCGGTTCCGCGGGTACGCGACGGAGGACGGTGAGGTCGCGGAGGGCCTCCGATCCGTTGGCGCCGTCGTGAGGGACGCCGCGGGCTGGCCGGTGGCCGCGGTCGCGGTCACCTGGGCCGGCGACGGGGACCGGGAGGCGGAGCTCGCGGCTGTCGTGCGCGATGCAGCCGCCGCGCTCGAGGCCCGGCTTCTGCGGTGAGCTCAGCTCTGACCGCGCCAAGTTCCGGCGCGACGTACGCGTTAACGCAAGAAGGCCACCCAGCATTGGGTGGCCTTCTTGT